>JBFMDG010000772.1:0-3440 GCA_040754135.1 Verrucomicrobiota bacterium | reverse complement strand
ATCTGCCGGCGCAAAGAAATCGCCGCCAGCGGGGCCGTTTATCCATTCAAGGAGTCAGTATGATCGAAGCTGTGATGTTCTGGAATGAGCCGAACAACAAGTCGCACTGGGATTTTCAAATCGATCCCGAATGGCGCCTTTACGCGGAGATGGTCAAGCAGGCCGCTGACGCGGTCGCGGCCGAGAATCCAAAACTTGTACGCGTGTTGGGAGGGATTTCGCCGATCGATCCCAATTTCATCCGGAACATGAAGAATCAGGGGGTGCTCGAACGGATGAACGTGGTGGCGGTGCATGGATTTCCGCTCGATTGGAATCATTGGCAGATTCACGAGTGGCCGGAAAAGCTCAAAGAAATTCAGGCGGTCACCGATTTGCCTATCTGGGTTTCGGAAGTTGGCGTCTCCACTTTTGGCGCGGAGGAAGTGCAGGAATTCGGGTTGCGCCGAACGGCGGAATTGCTCATCTGGCGCGTGCCGCGGATTCATTGGTACAGCCTATACGATCTGCCCCGCGCCTGGCCTGCAACGACGCGGCATCGCGAAGCGGAGGGATCGGCCTATTACCGTCATTTCTACATGGGGTTGCTGAAAGAAGATGGCACTCCCAAACGGGCGCTCGATTTGTTTGCCGATTACACTCCCGATGTCGGCATCTGCCAATGGTTCCATTTTCAGGATCACCGTCTCGACGAGGCCGTGCAATGGCTGCGTCGATTGGGGGTGAAACATGTTCGCACGGGTTTGAGCTGGGCGGATAGCTTTCGCGAAAACGCGATCGAATGGTTTGATCGCCAAATGAAGGCGCTCGAAGAGTTCGATGTCACCGTGACCTTCTGCTTCACTCCCGAACATCGCGGGCTTCAACCCCATCACACCAGTCCGCCGCAGCGCCTCGAGGAATTCGCCGAGTTCTGCGCGCAGATGACGCGGCGCTATGCCCCTCGATGTGGCGACCCGAAATTGGCGGATGAGTTGAATCCTTTGAAACACGAGCCGCGGCGGGCCAGAAATCCGGCCGGCCTGCAAGACGATGCCTTGAGCGGAAAATAAGCCGCCATTCCCAAAAATCCCAACCAGGGAGGTCCATTGACCGAGCTTGTGCAACTCCCGCTCCTTCGCAGCCAACGTGTGCTGCTGCTGGTTGCGCATCCCGATGACGAAGCCATTGGCGCCGGAGCTTTGCTGGCGCAGATGGGCGAGCCTTTTGTGGTCCATGTTACCGATGGGGCGCCACGTGATTTAAGCGATGCAGCGGCTGCGGGTTTCGCCACGCGCGAGCAATATGCGCGCGCCCGGCGAGAGGAATCCGAAGCGGCTCTCCGGCTGGCCGGCATTCCTCCCCACCACAGATTCGGGCTCGGTTTTGTCGATCAGGAAAGCAGTTTCCATCTGCTCCACATCGTCCGCGAAATCATCGCCCTTTTGCATGATCTGAAGCCGGACTGCATTCTTACGCACCCCTACGAAGGCGGCCATCCAGACCACGACAGCACGGCCTGGGCGGTCCATATGGCTACGCAGCTGGCCGGTTTTGCAAAGCGCGCCCCACCGCCGGTGTTTGAATTCACCTCTTACTTCAACCGCGGCGGGCGCATGATTACGGGCGATTTCCTTCCGCACGCGCACGCCGCCGCAGTTACGCATGCGCTCAGTCCAATGGAACGCCGCCTCAAACAGGAAATGTTCGCCCGCTTCGTTACGCAACAAAAAGTGCTGTCGCAATTCCCTCTCGAAATCGAGCGCTATCGAGCCGCTCCCGCCTACGATTTTTCACGCGCGCCCCATCCAGGCCGGCTCCATTACGAACATTTCTTCTGGGGAGTCACCGGCGCGCAATGGCGTGCATTGGCTCGACAAGCCCAACTCGCATTGCAGTTCGAACCTGAGCAGCAAGTCGGTTATCGCGGCGATCGTCGCAATGATGACTGCATTGCCTCAACGCCATGAAATCTCCTCTGACCATTCTCAACGTGGCTTATCCATTCGCCGAAGTCGGTGATTGCGCTGTCGGCGGCGCCGAGCAGATCGTGGCTGCTCTGGACCGGGCGCTCGTTGCCGCGGGGCATCACTCTCTCGTTGCGGCTTGTGAAGGGTCACAGGTCGCGGGCACGTTGCTGGCCACCCCCAAGGTTCGGGGTGACTTAACGGAAAACCTTCGAGCAATGGTGCAGCGCAGCCATCGCCGCACGATCGAATCCGCTCTCAAACGCTGGCCGATCGATCTGGTGCATTTTCATGGTGTCGATTTTCACACGTACTATCCCGCCAGCAAACCGCCGGCGCTCGTCACCTTGCACCTGCCTATCGCCTGGTATCCCGAGCAAATTTTTGCGCCGGCTTTTGGTCGCTTGTTTTTGCAATGCGTCTCGGATTCGCAACAAACGGATCTGCGCGCGCGTTACTTGTCCCTTCCCGTCATCGAAAATGGGGTGCCGATCCATGCGTTGGGCGCGAAACATGCCCGGCGGCGTTTCGTGCTTTGTTTAGGCCGGATATGCCCGGAGAAAGGATTTCACCTGGCATTCGAGGCGGCGCGATTGGCCGGCGCTCCTTTACTTCTGGCGGGTGAATTGTTCCGCTACCCATCGCACCAAAAATATTTTCAGAAAGAGATTCTGCCTCGGTTGGACCGACAACGGCGCTGGATTGGGCCGGTTGGCTTCGTTCGCAAACGCCGATTGCTCAGCGCCGCTCGTTGCCTGCTGGTGCCCAGTCTGGTGAAGGAAACCAGTTCGCTTGTGGCCATGGAGGCGCTGGCGTGCGGCACTCCCGTCATCGCTTCGCCGCAAGGCGCTCTTCCGGAAATCATCGCGCAGGGCGTGACCGGTTTTCTCGTGCGCAACATCGACGAGATGGCCGAGGCGATCTGTAATGTCGGCAAGCTCAATCCCGAAACCTGCCGGGCCACGGCCTGCCAACGATTTTCAATGGAACGCATGATCAGCAGCTATTTCGATCTGTACCAAAAGCTGGCTGCGGCCACATCGATGGGCGATGACGACTTTTTATCTGATCCGGCATGGTCAAACTGATTGGGTCGGCCACACATTGGCGGGCCGAAGGCCAGGGGTGCATTTGAATACATTGGGGCGCGCGCAGGCCGAGGCGCTGGCGCGCACCCTCGACGGCAAGCCGATCGCGCGTATTATCTCGAGCCCATTGGAACGGGCTTTGGAAACGGCCGAACCGCTGGCGCGAAGCCTTGGCCTCGAAACGGAAGTTCACGCCGCATTTATCGAAATCGATTTTGGCGAGTGGACCCATTGCCGGATCGAAGCGCTGGCTTCGAATCCGCAATGGCAACGATGGAATTTGGAGCGCAGCCGCACGCGCATTCCCGGAGGAGAATCCATTTTGGAGGTGCAAACGAGGTTCGTGAATGGATTGCAGGAATTGGCCCGGCAATCGCCGGATCAGGACATCGCGCTGTTCAGCCAT
>JBFMDG010000771.1:0-3451 GCA_040754135.1 Verrucomicrobiota bacterium | reverse complement strand
CCGACAGAACGAAGTGGCGACGGCGCTGTGGCCTGCGCGGCACGCGACAGTAAATCCAATGCGTTGGGAGTTGGCCAAAGCGGTGTCGCGCTGGCGCTTTGCCACCGCAGTCCATGATACGTGCGGTACGCGCCAGGCGCTTTGGATAAAGGACCGCATTTGGAGTGCGCCGGCAGAACGAAGTGGCGACGGCGCTTTGGCCACGGCCGTGCGTGTGAGTAAATCCTGTGCGTTGGGAGTTGGCCAAAGCGGTGTCGCGCTGGCGCTTTGCCACCGCAGTCCATGACGCGTGTGGTATGCGGCAGGCGCTTTGGATAAAGGACCGCATTTGGAGTGCGCCGGCAGAACGAAGTGGCGACGGCGCTGTGGCCTGCGCGGCACGCGACAGTAAATCCAATGCGTTGGGAGTTGGCCAAAGCGGTGTCGCGCTGGCGCTTTGCCACCGCAGTCCAAATGGACCCCGGCGGCGTTCCTTCAATGCCCGAGTTTCTGGGCGAGAAATTTCTCGAGCTTCGCGGCATCGGCGGCAAACAGGCGGATGCCTTCCGACAATTTTTCGGTGGCCATGGCATCTTCATTCAAGGCCCACCGGAAGGATTTCTCGTCGTAGCTGATCTTGGGGAGATCGCAGGCTGCGGCCATTTCGGGATTGAGTTTGCGCGGCACGGTGCCGTTAGTTTTTTGAAGTTCTTCGAGAAGCACCGGGCTGATCGTCAGCAAATCGCATCCGGCCAGTTCCAGGATCTCACCCGTATTGCGGAAGCTGGCGCCCATGACCTCGGTAGCGTAGCCGTATTTTTTGTAATACTGATAAATGCGTGTGACGGAGAGAACGCCGGGATCTTCCGGCGGCAAATAGGAATCCTTGCCCGTGTTCCTCTTGTACCAATCCAAAATCCGGCCGACGAACGGTGAAATCAGTTGCACGCCCGCTTCCGCGCAGGCAATGGCCTGAGCGAGCGAAAAGAGCAGCGTCAAATTGCAGCGGATATTTTCTTTCGAAAGGATTTCCGCGGCTCGGATGCCTTCCCAGGTGGAGGCGACTTTGATGAGGATGCGTTCCCGAGCCACGCCCGCTTTTTCGTAAAGCGCAATCAAAGTTCGCGCTTTGGCAATGGAACTCTCGATATCGAAGCTCAGTTTGGCATCCACTTCCGTCGAGACGCGGTGCGAAACGATTTTCAGAATTTCGACTCCGAACCCGACGGCGAGGCGATCCATGGCGTAGGGCACCTGGTCACCGGCCGGAATGTTCGCGCGCCGCGTCTCCTCGAGCACGCGGTCCAGAATCGATTGGTATTCGGCCATCTGCGCCGCCTTAAACAGCAGCGACGGGTTGGTGGTGGCATCGCGCGGCTGATATTTGCGAATGCTTTCAAAATCGCCGGTGTCAGCGACGATCACGCTGTGCTGCTTGAGTTGATTCAAAAGGTCGCGCATAAGGCAAATTTGGTTGTAACCACATTGACGGACGGGAGGAAGTTAAGGGGGCGGTGGAAAAATGACAATAGGGCAAATGAACTTCGTTGAATTCAAGCGCGCGCCGAGCATAATCCGCTATCGCTTATGTTGAGATACATCACTGTTCTGAGTGCCTTGTGCCTGGTGGAGGGAATCCAGGCCGCGGACGATTACAAGCCCGGTCCCGATTCCTTCGTTCAGGAGGGCGTGCCCCGCGGCGAGGTGACCCAACACCAATGGAAGAGCGAAGTCTTTCCGGGCACGGTGCGCGATTACTGGATTTACGTGCCGAAGCAATATGATCCTGCCCAACCGGCCTGCGTCATGATTTTTCAGGATGGAGCCGATTACGTGAATCTGAACAAAGATTTCCGCGTGCCGGTCGTGTTCGACAATCTGATCCACAAAAAGGAAATGCCGGTCACCATCGGCATCTTCCTTAATCCCGGCGAGATTCCGCCGGCCGAGCCTCAGCAAAAGCCGCGTCGCAACCGGAGCTTCGAGTATGATTCGCTCGGTGATCGTTACGCGCGGTTTCTCATTGAAGAGATTCTTCCGGAGGTCGGCCGCAAATACAACTTGACCCAGGACCCGAATGGCCGCGCCATTTGCGGCAAAAGTTCCGGGGGCATTTGCGCCTGGACCGTGGCGTGGGAACGTCCGGATGTTTTCCGCAAAGTCATCAGCCATATTGGAAGCTTCACCAACATACGAGGCGGACACGTTTATCCCGCGCTCATTCGCAAAACCGAGCGCAAACCGATCCGCGTTTTTTTGCAGGATGGCTCGAACGATCTGGACAATCTGCATGGCCACTGGCCGCTGGCCAATCAACAGATGGCGGCCGCTTTGAAATTCATGAATTACGATTATCGATTCGAGTTTGGCGATGGTGGTCATAACGGAAAACATGGCGGCGCAATTTTTCCAGACTCGCTGCGCTGGCTCTGGCGCGATTACAAACCTTGAAATCATGAAACGCTCCATGATGTGGCTGGCATTTGTTCTGGCCTGCGCTTTCCCCGCTGCCAGCCCCGCGCAAAATCTGGCCGGCGATGAAGCCCTCTCGAAAGTGCTGATCGATGGCGAAGATTGGAAGTTGGTTGCCGAGGGTTACAGTTTCACCGATAGCGCCTGCGCCGATGCGGAAGGCAACTTTTATTTCACCGATGTTTCAAAGGGCACCACCATCAATAAGATTTCTCCGGACGGAAAAGTGTCCGCACTTTTGGAAAATGTGCCGCGCATCAGCGGACTGAAATTTGGTCCGGACGGGCGGCTTTATGCCTGCACGCAAGGACCCAGCAAGCAAGTGGTCGCATTTGAACTGCCCTCGGGCAAAATGACCGTGCTCGCCGATCACGTGCAGCCGAATGACCTTGTGGTCACGCATAAGGGCGATTTGTATTTCACTGAAACCGCCAAACGCCAGGTCACTTTGATTCAGCGCAATGGCGCTGTGCGCGCGGTCGATGCCGGCATCAAAGCCCCGAATGGAATCACGCTCTCGCCCGATCAGGGGACTTTGGCTGTCTCCGATTACATCGGCACCAACGTGTGGGTTTTTCGCATCGATGCCGATGGGGGTCTTTCGGCGAAGGCGCCTTACATGGACTTGCGCACGCCGCTCGACAAACCTGAAGTTTCCAACGGCGACGGCATGACCACGGATACGGCCGGCCGATATTACGTCACTTCCAGCGTCGGCATTCAGATGTTCGACGCGACAGGGCGGATGGGAGGGGTGATTGCCAAGCCGCAGAACAAAGGCTGTGTGAGCGTTGCGTTTGCCGGGCCGGGGCTTTCGTATCTTTACGCCTGCTGCACGGACAAAGTTTACCGCCGGAAAACCCAGGCCAAAGGCGCGTTATTTTTCCAGCCGCTTCCCCGCTGAGGCATTGCGAATTTCCGGGACGATTCTGATCGAAGGTTGCGTTCGTCTAAATCTATCCGCTCGATCCGGCCAACGAGCGACTCCTCAAATGCGCAG
>JBFMDG010000770.1:0-3454 GCA_040754135.1 Verrucomicrobiota bacterium | reverse complement strand
GCGGAAACGTTTGCGGATGCAGGCCCGGCGAAAAGCTTTGCCGCCTCGTTGGGCGGTTCCTGTGCCGTCAAGGCCGATGGGTTGGCGCTGGGCAAGGGAGTTTTAATCTGCCGCTCGATTTCCGAAGCAAATCAGGCCATCGAGGAAATCCTCCTCCGAAAAGCATTCGGAACCGCAGGATCCCAAGTCGTCGTGCAGGAGTTGCTCGAAGGCATTGAAATTTCAATGCACGCGCTTTGTGATGGCCGCACGGCTCGCCTCTTTCCAGTGTCCCAGGACCACAAACGCGCTTTAGATGGGGATCAAGGGCCCAACACCGGTGGCATGGGCACTTACGCTCCCGCGCCCTTCTTGTCGGAAACGCAGCGAGCGGATGTCGGCCGCCAAATCCTTGAGCCGTGGCTGAAAGGATGCGCCGAGGAGGGAATCGATTTTTGCGGGGTTCTTTACCCGGGCGTGATGTTGACGCCGGTGGGACCGAAGGTGCTCGAATTCAACGCGCGTTTTGGCGACCCGGAAACGCAGGTGTATTTGCCATTGCTCGAAAATGATCTCCTCGAATTGCTCGACGCGAGTGTTTCCGGAACTTTGAAATCCGTGCAGATACAATGGCGCCCGCAGCATGCCGTTTGCGTCGTCATGGCCTCCGGCGGATATCCCGGAACTTATGCCAAAGGCAAACCGATCGCCGGTCTTGCCGATGTCGCCCCGCTTCCGAATGTGAAAGTTTTCCATGCCGGAACGGCTTTGGCAGGGGATCAATTCATCACCAATGGCGGGCGCGTCCTTGGCGTCACGGCCTGGGCGGACACTCTCGCACAAGCCCGCCAGGCGGCCTACGCTGCGGTTGAAAAAATTGGATTCGACGGGGCACAATTTCGTCGCGATATTGCGGCCAAAGCGCTGGTTTAAAGGCGCTTCTCTTTATATGAAATCAAACCTGGTCCTGCGGTTTTTGTTGAGTGCTTTACTCCCTGCCAGCATGAGCTCACAGGCGCTCAGCGCTGAATCGGATTTGCCGCCGCTTTCCGAAGTGCTCGGAATCGTCCGGTCCAACCTGCCGGGAATCGATGAAGCTGAATTGAATCAAGCGGCCGTCGAGGGTTTGATTTCCAAATTGCAACCGCGCGTGGCCCTGGTCACCGGTAACACCAATCCGCCCATGGAATCGAATGGTGATGCCGCGCTCGTCCGTCGCAGCGCCATTTACGAAGAGGCCTTTGGTTTTGTGCGGATCGGCCGAGTGGCTGCCGGGTTGGCGGAAGCTTTTGATGAAGCGCTGTCCAAACTGGAAACCACAAACAAACTCAAAGGCCTGGTTTTGGATTTGCGGTTTGCGGGGGGAGACGATTATCGGGCGGCAGCGGCGGTGGCGGATCGGTTTATGGATGCTGAAAAAGCTTTGGTGAAATGGTCCGATTCAACCTTGCGTTCGAAATCCAAAACGAATGCCATCGCCATGCCTGTGGTGTTGCTGGTCAATCAAGAAACAGCAGGCGCTGCCGAAGTGCTCGCGGGGATCCTGCGCGAGTGCGATTCAGGGATTTTGATTGGGACCCAAACGGCGGGCCAGGCGCATTTGTTTCGTGAATTCCCGCTGAGCACCGGGCAACGGTTGCGCATTGCCACAGATGCCGTGGAAGTGGGCGATCAGCACGCGTTGCCCGTACAAGGATTGGCCCCTGATATCGCCATTGCGGTCAGCAAGGAGGATGAGAAAGCCTTTTTTGAAGATCCGTTCAAGGTGTTGCCAAAACTGTTTGCCGAAGCAGCCAAAGCCGGATCGAACACAGTGGCTGGCGCTACTAACCGGCCGCCGCGACGGCGCTTGAATGAAGCGGACCTGGTCCGGATGCAGCGCGAAGGAGTGGATCTCGATTTGGAAATCAACCGTGCGCAGGAATTATTGGAAAAAAAGGCGGTCATTACAGACCCCGCACTTTCACGCGGGATCGACCTTTTGAAAGGATTGGCTGTGGTGCAGAGTCGTCTTTGATTTCGCCGTTGACGATTTATTGGCTGCGCCCCAAGTTCACACCATTTGAGTAGCATGAAGACGATTTTGTTCGTTTGCACAGGGAATGTTTGCCGCAGCCCCATGGCGGAAGGGTTGTTTCGCCATGCGGTCAAAGGACGCGGTGAATACCGTGTGCTTTCCGCCGGCATCGGGGCCATCGACGGCCAGCCGCCCAGTCCTCATGCCGTGCGAGCGCTCCGAGAAATCGGGCTGGACATCTCCCAACAACGAAGCCGGATGTTGACCGCCGATCTGGTCGAGCAGGCCGATTACATTTTTGGCATGACGCATGGACATGTGGATGCCGTCACGTTGCTTTACCCGCAAGCGGCGGAGAAAACTTTTTTGCTGCGCGAATTTGACGAGACTCTAGATACGTTTGAAAAGGATATCTCCGATCCGATCGGCGGTTCCTACGAAATCTACTTGAATTGCCGGGACCAGATCGAGCAAGGCATCTCTTCCATGTTGAAATTTATCGAACAAACGTCGCAAGGACCCTCTCCCGCTTTAGAACCCGCCCGTAGTCTGACCATGACGATCGGCGCGGACCATGCAGGGTTCGAATTGAAAGAAGCGCTCAAGCAGCACTTGCAGCAACGCGGGATCACCGTCATGGACTTTGGCACCAATTCGAGTGAAGCCGCAGATTATCCCGATTTCGCGCAGGCCGTGGCGCAATGTGTCGCCGAGCAAAAATGCGAATTGGGCCTGTTGATCTGTTCGACTGGCGTGGGCATGAGCATCAGCGCCAACAAAGTAGCCGGGGTGCGCGCTGCGCTCGTTTTCAGTGAGGAAATGGCCACGCTGGCGCGGCAGCATAACAACGCCAATGTGCTTTGCCTGGGGGCGAAATTGGTTGATTCCGAGCTGGCCAGGAAAATCATCGATGCCTTCTTGAACGCGCATTTCGAAGGCGGCCGTCACGAAAGACGCGTTCGCAAAATGGAATCTCCGCCCGCGCCCATTGCGTTGCGCCTCAAGAATGTGGATCCGGAAATTGCCGAAGCCATTTACTGGGAGCGCCAGCGTCAGCAGGAAAACATCGAATTGATCGCCAGCGAGAATTTCACCAGTCCCGCCGTGATGGAAGCCCAGGGCTCGGTCCTGACGAACAAGTACGCCGAAGGTTATCCTAAAAAGCGCTGGTATGGCGGTTGTGAAAATGTCGATACCGTCGAACAACTGGCGATCGAGCGGGCGAAAAAGCTTTTTGGAGCCGAGCACGCCAATGTCCAGCCGCATTCCGGGAGCAGCGCGAACATGGCGGTCTATTTCGCTTTTCTCAAACCCGGCGACAAGATTTTGACGATGGACCTGTCGCATGGCGGACATCTGACGCATGGGAACAAAGCGAATTTTTCCGGACGCTTTTTTGAAGTGGTTCACTACGGGGTTCGCAAAGAGGATGAGCGAATCGATTATGATCAACTGGCG
>JBFMDG010000769.1:0-3455 GCA_040754135.1 Verrucomicrobiota bacterium | reverse complement strand
TGGAAGCCGATCTTACAAAGAATTTCGATCAGGATTAGCCGCCGATCCGGAACTTGAGTTTCTTACGGGTGTTCATCCTGAGGATCGTGACCAGATTCGGCAGATCTTCCGGGAAACCCTCGCCACCGGCTTGGCCCAGCGCCACGAACATCGATTCGTTTCTCCAAACGGCAGCGAGCATTTGCTCGAATCCCACACCAGCGCCATTCGCGACAACGACGGCAAAGTCACCCACGTCCTGTCCGTCTCGCGCGACATCACCGAACGCCAGCGAGCGGCCGCCCATATCCAGCAGCAGTCCGCGCTGCTCGATAATTTGCGAGACGCCATTTACCTGTGCAGCCTCGATGGGCGCATCCTTTTTTGGAACAAACGCTGCGAAGATATCTACGGATGGCGATCCCATGAAGCGGTCGGGCAAGATCCGGAACGGTTGCTTGGCGATAAGAAATCATTCGAGGCCGCTGCTCCAAATGTCGCTCTCACCGGCAAAGATGCCATCGTCGAGTGTGAACGCTCGACCAAAGACGGTCGAAAAATTACTGTTCAATCGCAACGGACAGTTCTGCGGGACGGCCAAGAGTGCGCCACGGCCATTCTTTGTGTGGATTTCGATCTGTCGGAATGGAAAGCGTACACGCGCCGATCGTTGCAAACGCAGCAATTCGATTTTACCGGCGCGTTGCTGCAAGCGGCGGCGCAGGACCTGAGCCGCGTATTGTCTCCCTTTCTTCTCGCCTGCGGTCAAGCCGCCCGCGGCAACTGGAATGAAAGCGTCAACCGCGCGTTGGACACGACGCGGCTGCACATGGATCGGGCCTCAGAAATCGTCCAACAACTGGGGTTGTTTGCCGAGGCGATGCATCCTCGATTCGCGGCCATTGAAATCGCGCCGATCCTCGAAGAAATGGTAGCCATGCTTCGCGGCGCGATGCCGCATTCCATTCAAATCGAAACGTCCATTGCCCCGGATCTGCCACCGATCTGGGGAGATGCTTCCCATCTTCATCAAATTCTGATCGAGCTTTGCCGAAACGCCCGCGAAGCCATGCCGGGCGGCGGCAGATTGCGCATCCGGGCGGATCACAAAACTTTCGAAGCCAGACCACATTGGATGCTCGATCAACCCGCCGCCGGCGATTATGTGGCCATCACCATCACGGATGAAGGCGTCGGATTGCCCAGGCCGCTCGCAGAAAAAATTTTCCAGCCATACTTCAGCTTGAAGAAACAGGATCCCAATTCCGGACTGGGACTCTCCATCGTTTTCGCTCTGGTCAAAAGCCATCGTGGATTCATCGATGTGGACGCCGATTTGTCGCAAGGATCGTCGTTTCAAGTTTTCCTGCCGGCGCATTCCACGGTGGCCAAGCTGGGGCTGCATGCGCCGCCAGCGGCCGCGCCGATGGGCCGCGGCGAAACGCTTCTGCTGGTGGATGATCATCGGCTTCTCAGGGAAGCCGCGCGTCAATTGCTCGAGATGTTTTCCTACTCGGTCTGCACAGCCTCGAATGCGTCCGCAGCTTTGGAGTTGTATCGCGCGAAGCAAACTCAAATCGCCGCCGTGATTGTTGATTTGGTGATGCCCTTTGATGAAGGACCGGGCCTGATGCGCGCGCTCAGAGCCATCAACCCCGGCGTTAAGATGATTGCCATCACCGGCCAGGGACCGTGGGCCAGCCAGATCGATCCGACGCTTCAGCCGAGGGCCTATCTGACCAAACCGTATCGAATTGAGAAACTGCTTTTGCTGCTGCGCACCCAACTCGAAGGTTGAACCGCCGACGCGTTCGTTACGGCAATTCCTCGACCGTGATGTTGCGGTAAGAAACGAGCGCCTTCCCTCCGCCATGCACTTGCAAGCCAATCACTCCGTGCTGAGGGATCGTGTCGTCCGGTTCGGTGTAATCCACTGTCTGCACTCCATTGATTGAAAGTTGGATTCGCTTTCCCTGGCACCGAATCGTGTAATCATTCCAGTCATTCCGTTTCAGGACCTTGTTCACTTCGTCCATTTTCGATTTGGCCAGCACGCGATTGCGGCGGGATTCGTCATAGAGCGCGCCCCACCATTCCGGATCGCCAATGTCCGCCTGGTATCCGCTCATTTCATAAGGAGGATTGTCAATGCGCTTGCTTCGGACTTGCACGCCCGCATTCACAAAACCTTCCGACCCGAGCAGTTTAAACTGCAGTCGCAGAACAAAATTCGTGTAACTCCGCTGCGTCGTGAGAAAATCGTTGTGCGGCATCGTTTGCGTCAGTGACCCGGCCACCAACGCGCCATTTTCAATGCGCCAGGTTTTGTTCGTGTCCCCTTCCCAACCGCGAAACGTTTTGCCATCGAAGATCGACACTGGTTGCGCCGCAAAGCCAGGCGCGATCAAAATGGTCACGAGACTCAGCATCATCAGCCGCAAGGCAAAAGTTTTCATAAGTTTCAGAATGGATCGTTTGTGCGCTGTGATCTTTGGCAAGGGATCCGCGCGATTCGCAGGCGTTTTAGCCGCTCGCCGCCGGGCGTTCAATGCAAATGCGAACCGCCAGGAACAAGCATGGCGGAGCCGTCCCGCTCCTCCGGAGCGCGACTCTGCGAGTCGCGGCGCGCTCCCGGCTGCGAAACGCTTCGCGGTAATCCCCACACGCGCCAGGCCCCGGCAAGCTGCGGGTCGCAGACCCGCGGTCCGATATTAGCGCGCGGTTCAATACCACTTCCGCAGCCGCACTTCGATCCCGAGATCGGTTCCCACCAAACGCTTGAACCGGTTCACGTCGCTGCCCGAATAATGATACGGATAAACCACCTTTGGCCTGAATTGCCGAACCGCCGAAGCCGCTTTGTCCACCGACATCGTATATGGCAGATTCATGCACACAAACGCCGCATCGATGTCCCGCAACGCCCGCATCTCGGGGATATCTTCGGTGTCGCCGGCGATGTAAATGCGTTTGCCTCCGATGGTCAGCACGTATCCATTGCCCACGCCTTTGGGATGATTGCTGGTGGTCAGATTGTAAGCGGGAACGGCTTCAATGCCGATGCCGAGTACGTTGGTCGAGGCGCCGTTGGTCATGACGGTGGTGATGTTGCGGAGCGTCACAGTCATCACTTGTTGCACCGCTCGAGGCGCCAAAATAACGGCGGTGGTGTCTTTGATGCCATTGATGGTGTTTTGATCGAAATGATCGCCATGCCCGTGCGTGAGGAGAACAACATGCGCGCGCGGCAAACTCCGATATGGGGTTGTTCCGCCGGTGGGATCCACGTAAATCATGTGGGTGCGCCATTGCATGACGAGCGTTCCATGATTGATCGGATGAAGAATGATATCGCCATCGTTTGTCACCAAATGATCTCCGGCGACGCTGTCTGAGCCGCTCAATTGTTCAGCTCGATAAAACCGGGATGTCACATAAGGGCCGGCAGAATCGGTATGTTGAATGGACACACTCCC
>JBFMDG010000768.1:0-3463 GCA_040754135.1 Verrucomicrobiota bacterium | reverse complement strand
AACACCGTGTGGAATGAAAACGCGCGGGTGCATGTGACCGGGAGCTTGACCGTGCCTGCCGGAGCGTCATTAACCATCGGTGCCGGGAGCATCGTTTGGTTGGACCCTGCGGTGAACATCACCAATAGCGGCACGCTGGAGATTCACGGAACCGTCGAACGGCCCGTGGTCTTCACTCCGATCGGACGTGTCGCGCCGGAGCAACATGACGCGGCGTGGGGCGGAATTATCATGCGCGGCACGGCGGCGCGCTTGATCGCTCGCGGAACGATCATGACTGGCGCGGGTGCAGCGCGGAATTTTGATTTCTCACCGGGCGCAAGCCATCGATCCGAGCAGGCGCTCTTGCTGGTGCATTCCGGCGCCAAAGCTTTTTTGACGAATTGTTACCTGATCAACCAGGCCGGTCAGATCGGCAATGGCTACAACTCGGACATCACCTTCGATCATTGCCTGCTGCAACGCGCTATCACCGCCGGCGAATACGAGGGCGGAACGATCGTCGTGAACCATTCCGCGGTCATCGAGTTCCCGATCGAAAGTGGAACGGTCAGCGCGCAAATCGCGGATGCCGATTACGACGGGATTTATTTCACGACCGGCACGCACATTTTGATGAACAGCTTGTTTGGGTTCGCCAAAGACGATGCCATCGATTCGGGTTCTGGAGGCGGCGGCACGGTTCTGGTCACGAATTGCTGGGTGGAATCGGCATTGCACGAAGGACTCGCCTGGTCCGGCGAAAACCGCGTCACCTGGACTTACGACACGGTGGTGATGAACTGCGGTCAAGGGATCGAATGCGGTTGGAGCACGGGCGCGAACAGCCCCAATTGTTTTGCCGAACGCCTCTTCACCACCGCCAATGCCGTTGGCGCACGTTTTGGCGACAATTACGATTGGACCTACAACGGATTTTTGCGCATCACCAATTCCTTGGCGCTTTACAATTACCGCGACGTGTGGGGCATGAATTGGGATGACTGGACCTACCGCGCTGCGCAAATGGATATTCGCGGCAATGCGCTCTCCCGATCGCATGCGCAGCATCCCGATAATGCCGTGTGGAATCCGAGCATCGAGGCGCCGCGCTTGGCGCTTTACGGCGCGGGGAGCGGCAACGGAGTGGTCGGCATCGGCTTGGCCGTGTGGGAAAACAAATTGAGCCTGGACACTTTGCGCAACGGCATCCCGGTGCGATTGAGTTCCTTCTCGACGAACGTCGTGGAAGTGGAGTTTCAAATCGAAACACCCGCCGCGGTTATCGCGTCCGGCAAGCTCACCTTTCTTCCGGGCGAAACGGTCAAGACCATTGCGGCCACCACACCCGCGGCCCTTCAAAAACCGTTGCGACTTTCCTTGCGCCAGGCGAAGCACGCCGAACTAACCGGGCGCAGCGAGCTTTTCTGGCTGCCCGACTCTGCCGACGGTGAAGAGCCCGTGACCCTGATTCCAAAGGGCGACACCTGGCGTTTTTGGGATCGCGGGACGGATCCAACGACGGCCTGGCGTCTGGAGGATTTTCCGGATGGCAGTTGGGGAATCGGCCCGGCTGAATTAGGAAACGGCGATGAAGCGGATGGCCGTCCGGAGGCGACCATGATCAATATCGGGCCGTCCGGCGCGCGGTTTCCCACTCTTTATTTCCGTCACAAATTCAACGTCACCGAACCAGCGGAATTCGAATTGTTGACGGTGAATCTTTTGCGGGATGATGGCGGGATTGTTTACATCAATGAACGCGAGGTATTTCGCAGCAACATGCCGGAAGGGACGATTTCCTTTGCGGATTATGCGTTCGCGGCGATTCCTGGAAGTGACGAGACCCGCTACTTCAGCACCAACGTCAGCGCCCGTCTTCTCAAGCCTGGATTGAATCTTTGCGCGGTGGAAATTCACAATGCGAGCAACACGTCCTCCGATGTCAGCTTTGATTTGGAATTGGTGGCGCATAAACCGGCGCCATTGCCGAAATTGCGCACGGCGCGTTTTGGCGATGCTTTGGTGTTGTACTGGCGCGACGCCGGAATGATTCTCGAACAAGCCGCGCATGTCACCGGACCGTGGACGTCCGTTGACGCTGGCAATCCAATGACAATCCAGCTGACATCTCCCGGCAGTCATTTCTTCCGATTGCGCGGCGAGTCGAAGTAGCTGGGGATCGTCGCGATCGTTATACGAATGCGTTTGTGTCGTCCACGAAACACACGAAACACACGAACAACTGTAGGGAGCGCCCCGGCCAGTGGGAGCACTCTGCTTTTCGTGCCTTTCGTGGGCAGGTCGCCTCGGGTCTGATTTCCGGGATTGAACGCTTCAGACGTCGAATCGTATAAAATTGCGACTCTCGCAAAACAATCGCGCGGCGAGGTTCCCAGTCTGCGGCTTGGATTCCCACTTTTTTAGTTCGGGCGCGCTGACGGTGCGTACGCATCGGCGGCGATATCCGGGTTTGGGTTGGGTCGGAGTTTGATACGAGGATGAATGGAGTTGTGCATAGAGGCCCGATTTTACTATGCTCAGCCCGAGCCGCTGAGAAGAGAATCGACCCTTTATCCAGACGGTCAACCCCGTCCCTCGACGCCCAGTGGATTCATCCAACAGGCGGTGCAGGCAACAGCCGCGGTAGCGGTCAATAGCATGAGCATCAGAGAGCACAACCCTCCGGTTGCAGTCGCGAGTGCCCGCGTGAAACGCATCGTCGGTATTTTATTCTCACTTCTTCTTCTTGCCGTCATTCTTGTCGTCCTGCTGCTCCAGTTCGTTCCGCGCCCGGCAATGACTGTCCGCACCTTAAACTTCACAGGTGATTTCTGGTATAAGACGCCACAGCCGATTTGGAGATTTGCCATCACAAACACTGGCCACGCACGAGTCTATTGGCAGGCTGGCATCGAGGTGAGAGATGGAAGTGACAGCGAGTATTCGCATGCTGGCGGTTTCGTTAACTGGCCTGAAGGGTCACTGCCACCGGGTCAGGGATTAGAAACGAACATGATTGTGCCTGCCAAGGCCGGCAGCGTTTGGCGGGCCTCAGTCATTTATTCGTCTGAGGCTACACCGTTCGAGGCGACGCTTTGGCGATGGGGTTATCGCATTCCGATATTGGCGCTTGTTTCGTTTCAAGGACAGGCATACCTACGCTGACGACTGGCACGAGATGACCAACGCAGTAGTTAAACCAGCGAAGCAAGAGTGGGGACGTATTGAGGACGGCTAAAAATCAAGGCCGTATTGCTGCGGAGCGACGCGGAGCTAGCAACGACAGGCTTGGTTGAACCAGCCCGGAATTGGTAAGCGAACGCCGCAGTTTCCCTCTGAAAATGTTTTCCGCGAGGGCGCGAAAAACTGCGCCCGAGGCGGGACGCGCTCCCCGAGACCGGAGCGCGACTGTGTCGAAGGTCAGTCGCCGCAACGGTGCTACGCAGACCCCATTTCCCCGTAGCAGCCTGATGTGAGTCGG
>JBFMDG010000767.1:0-3475 GCA_040754135.1 Verrucomicrobiota bacterium | reverse complement strand
AAAGCGCAGGTCGAAAACAAACGTGCAACCCACCCCGAGGTGAAAACAGGCGATGAGGAGCGAAGTCAGCTTTTCCCTCGAAGAGAGCGGTCGCAGCAAACGCACCGCCTGAATAGCCACCAAACCATGCCCGATAAAAAAATGGGTGCTATGCCCAAGCCACCTCGCCAGGATCAGACCGGCCAGACAACCGGCGATGAGCAGGAAACACTCGATGACCGGTCCGGCTCGAAGATTCCGGTGTCGTAACAAAAGGCAGATGACCCAAAGCAGCGTGTAACCGGCCGGCAAAAAATAGTCATCCCAGGAAAGGCCCTGGCACAAGAACCCCAGCAGGATGAGTTGATGACGCGCGCTTTTCACAGCTCAGGAGCGAACAAATTCAGGCAAGGGCTTCATGAGGCTGGTTTGGGCGCGGCGTCGATTGCTCATCAATCGATTTGGCGGCATAGGTCAAAAACTGAATTCCGTCCGACTCGCGTGTGATCGAAAATTTCTCGGGCAGAAGAACTGAAACGGTGCGGCGCTGTGCGCGCAATTCGGAAATGACCGGCCGCACCGAGGCGGTGAATTCGGTGAGTACGAAACAAAGCGCGCTTTTGCGCGAGACTTGAGCTACGGCGCTTCGCATCGCTTCGCTCGTTAAAGAATTCGGGTGAATCTCGAGTCGCGCCAGCGCATCGAGAATTTCCTGTCCATCGGAAAACGGCGGCACGAGCCGGGCCCTGGGATGATCGAGAACAGCCCACTCGAGGTGGTGTCCGGCATCGAGCGCCGAGAACATGAGCGAACCGGCGGCGCGAAGCCCATGTTCGAACGTCTCGGCATTTCCGGAATGGCCCGGATCGATGAAAACGGCGACGCGCCCCGACAATTCTTCATCGAA
This sequence comes from Verrucomicrobiota bacterium, assembly GCA_040754135.1. Taxonomy (GTDB): domain Bacteria; phylum Verrucomicrobiota; class Verrucomicrobiia; order Limisphaerales; family SIBE01; genus JBFMDG01. The sequence goes on along the minus strand of JBFMDG010000767.1, from coordinate 2,589 downwards.
AGTTTTGACCATGAGGCCGAGGCCTTTGGCGCTGCTTTTCCAATGAATGTGTTTGAAGGGATCGCCCGGTTGAATCGGGCGGACGCCGGCGAAATTGGCGCCGGAAAGAGTGCGGCCTTTGCCGTGGAATTTCCCGCCCACCATCGCGTCGAAACCGGCCGCGCGCGGCGGAGGCGTTTCGTAAATGCGGGGATAAACGACGACTTCGCCTGGCAATTCGAGCCGGCGCCATGTTTTCAGCAACCCGAAAGGAAACGTGGAGCCGACGCGCAACTGCGCATGCCGATAAACACCGCGGCGCGCGTAAGCCAGTTCTGGAACAAGGCTGACACTCGAATTGGGCGCGATTTTACCCACGCGGAGCAGAGTGCCTTGCGGCGACTCGATCTCTATCCAGCCGGCAAATTGATCGGCCGCATTTTTAATGATCCAGGGCTGATCGACGCGCTCCTCTTCGAAGACTTTGACGGAGGGCGGCGCCTGGACTGAAACCGCGAGCACCGATTGGCGCGCCACAATGAAATTGAGGAGATACATTCCGAGCAGCAATCCCACAATCATCAGGAGCAGACTCGATTGCGAGGTCAACGCAGAGAAGTAAAACAACACCGCAACCGCAAGGAACGTTTTTCCTGATTGCGTCAGGTTGATTTTCATGCGGCCACGTTAAATGCACTGCAAATGGAAATTCGTCGCTCGCTCGGCCCGTCTTTGAACGAGCAATTGCGTGCGCGCACGCTCACATCGGCACCGGCACGCTCTCCAGGATGCGATCGACGATGTTGCCGGCATTCACGCTGACGGCGCGCGTGCCCTTGCGGCAAATGAACCGATGCGGCAGGACCGCTCGCGCGGCCTTTTTGATATCGTCGGGCAGCACGTAAGCGCGTCCATCCAACAGCGCCAGGGCCTGGCAGTAGCGTTGCAGATCGAGGCTGCCACGCGGGCTGGCGCCATATTCGAGCGAGTCCATTGAACGCGTGGCCTGGACGATATCGACGAGATAGCCGAGCAAGGAATCTTCAATCGAAACGCAGCGTACTGCCGTTTGAATGCGCACGAGCGTTTGGCAATCGGTGACCGGCTTGACCAGGGCCAGGGGATCGGAGGTTTGTTGCGAGCGCAACATCTGCATTTCGGCGGCGCGTTCGAGGTATCCGATGCTGAGCCGCAACATGAAACGATCCATTTGCGCGAAGGGCAGGGGATAAGTGCCTTCCAGTTCCACCGGGTTCTGTGTGGCCATGACAAAGAAAGGCGACTCGAGGGAATAGGCCATGCCATCGACGGTGACATGCTGCTCTTCCATGGCTTCGAGCAGACTGGATTGAGTGCGCGGTGTGGCGCGATTGATTTCGTCCCCGAGCAGAATATTCGTGAAGATGGGGCCTTTGCGAAAGGAGAACTCGTGACGTTCCTGCGAAAAGATCGTCACGCCCGTGATATCGGACGGGAGCAGATCCGCCGTAAACTGAATGCGCTTGAACTCGGCGGAGATCGATTTGGCAATGGCTTTGGCGAGCAAAGTTTTGCCGAGACCGGGAACATCCTCGACCAGGACGTGTCCACTTGAGACGAGGACGAGGATGGCTTTGGTGACGACCTCTTCTTTGCCGATGAACGCGAGGGAGACGTTGTCGATGAGTTTCCGGGTTTGAGCGGTGGGGTCCAGTGGCTCTCTTGATTCAAGCATGCTCATGCGGAAAACGGTTTCAACACACTGCTTGCCAACCCCGGCGTTGCGAAAAAGTTGTTCCTGGAAATCGGCCGGCCCTGAAAACAACAAACGAGCCGGAACCGTCCGTCTCGTTTGCCGCGTGCCATTGCTGGAAGCGAATTTTATTTTTCGGGAAGGCCCAGTTCCTTCAATTTCGCGGCGATGTCCGCGCCATGTGAAGCGTGCTTAACGGCCTTGTCCACGTACAGAATCTTGCCGTCTTTGCCGATGTAAAAGGTCCAACGCTCGGGCACTTGTCTCTGTCCGTGCACCACCCCGTAAGCTTTCGCGACTTCTTTCGAGGCGTCGCTTAAAATGGGGTAATCCGCGTCAATCGATTTCGCAAAAGCTTTGTTGCCTTTGTCGCCGTCCATCGGATCACAACTGGCGGTGAAGTAGGCGACATCGAATTTGCGGATTTCATTGCCGCTCTCACGGAGCGACTTGCATTCCGCCGTTCAGCCGCCGGTAAACGCTTTGGGAAACCAGGCCAGCACCACCGGTTTTTTGCCTTTGAAATCCGAGAGCTTGTAGGTTTTTCCGTCGCTGCCGGGCAGTTCGAAATCAGGCGCAGGATCGCCCGGTCGCAGGTCGGCGGCTTGCAGTGCGGCACTGCCTCCCATCAAGCCGGCAAACAGTGCGAGGAGTTTCATCGAGTTAAGAAATCGTTTCATGGTTGGCAATACGTTCGCGTGTGTTCACGTTCACACGCGCGCGATCATTGCCGCATCGAGCTGCCGAAAGCAAGCGGGTTTCGCGGGCATTTCCCATCGCCCGGCCGTCGCGGGAATCCAGTGTGAAACAGAGCCGCAGGAAAAAGGGGGAAAGCCCATTCGATGGGTTTGCCAGCTCCGTTTGGCGGTGAATGGACG
>JBFMDG010000766.1:0-3487 GCA_040754135.1 Verrucomicrobiota bacterium | reverse complement strand
GTCGAGAGCTCAAGGAGGAAACGGATCTGGAAGTGCGCGACATCGAGTTTGTCGTGGTCCAGGATTGCATTCACTCGAAGGAGTTTTATCGCGATGCGCATTTTGTTTTGCTGAATTACACCTGCCGCGCGCAGGGAGAATCGACGGTGCGCTTGAATGAAGAGGCGCAGGAATTCCGCTGGGTCACGCTGCCAGAGGCCCTGGCCATGCCTCTGAATCAACCGACGCGCACATTGCTTGAGATCGTTGGCAAAGGAAAGTGAGCGGCATGGACAAAATAACGATTTGCGATCTGGCGGTCTTGTATCATGTGGGTGTTCCGGACGAGGAACGCGCCAGACCGCAACGGCTCCTGCTGACCGTGGAAATGCAACTGGATATGTCGAGCGCGGCCGCGAGGGATGATCTCGCTCGCACGGTTGATTACTATGCCGTTTGCCAAAAGCTCCAGCAATTTGGCGTGGGGCGGAATTGGAAATTGATTGAAACCGTGGCCGAGCAGATCGCGCAATTTGTCCTCGCAACGTTTGAGCCGGCCAGTGTGGCTGTGGAGGTCAAAAAGTTCATCGTGCCGGAAACGCGTTACATCTCGGTGCGTGTCGAGCGTTCGCGCTTTTCAACGCCTTTTTAAACTGCGGCTGGCATTGGAGAACCCGCTGCTTGGATTCTTCTCGATCCTTCTTGCGCCAGATCAGCGTTTCGGCGGCCGGAAAGATTCGCGAATCAGTGTTTCCACTTCCGCGGGTGGACGGCCCGAGGCCGCCAGAGCGGCGGCGGTTCCACTGACGTAAGCAGTGGCTGCAGATGTGCCCGTGACAATGAAGGGCTGGCCATTGAAATCGACCAGGGTCACGCCCGGTCCCATCACATCGACAAAACTCCCGCGATTCGCGTAGGGGGCGATGTTGCCGCGTTTGTCGCCTGCGGTGACCGCCACCACTTCCGGGTAAGCTGCTGGAAAAACCGGCGCAGTGGTCGGTTGATTTCCGGCGGCGCCAAAAAACAGAATTCCATGCCGATGCGCATCCTGAATGATGGCGTTGAGAAACTCGCTGTTGCCTTCACCTCCCATGCTCATGTTGATGATGGTGGCGCCGGACCGGATCGCCGCATAAATGCCCTGAGCGATTTCGAACGTCGTTGTGTCTGGATTTTGTCCGTAAACATCCACCGGCAAGATGCGCACCGATGCGCCATCCGGATCCTCCGAATTGCTGGCCAGCCCGCGCAGAATGGTTTGGGCCATGGAAGTGCCATGAGTCAGATCCGGAGCTTCAGACCCGGATTCACCCGTCACATTTAGCGGAGAGAGTAGAAAGCTGTTCATCGAGGCATCGAGTGTTTGCACGGCGGTGTCGATCAAGCCCACCACTACCGGACCGCTCCCATCGGTTTTCGGTTTGAATGAAAAGGGCGAAGCGCCGGCGCCGGGCAGGTTGTGGGCAGGTTGCGGACGATCAACGGCGTAATTGGAATCGAGTCCTGCGACCGAAGAATTCTCCTTCAGCGCTTCACGCGCGGCGTTAGCGGCTGCTTCGTCCTCGAATTGCAGACGATAGGCATTGAAGCCGTCCACTTTCCCGATCACTTTTCCGCCGAGTTTTTCGGCGATTTGTTCGATCGTTTCGCCAGAGCCCGGCTTGAGACTGACGATCAGTTCGTTGGGAATCGGTTTGCCGGCGGCCCGTTTGGCGCGCTCGAGATCGGCCGGGACAAGTTGAGTCGCTTCCTGCGATGAAGTGCGATAAACGAGCAATCGCGCCGGGCGGTTGGTTTGAGGAATCAGCGCGTAATTCAAATTCCCGAGGATCAATTGCAACGCCTCACTGGTCGGCAAGTCTTTGAAACGGACCCGCACCGTCCGTTCGGTTTTCGGTTCGAGGAAAATCTGCCAGCCGGTCACGGCTGAAAGTTTTCCCAACACCTTGCGCAATTCGGCCTGCTTGATATCCGCGTCAACCTTTTGATTCTGGTAGCGAAGGACGAGCGGTTCGGAGTGGCTGGCAGTGGCGCTGGCACTGGCGGCGCGGCAGGCCATCGAAGAGATCCCAATCAGGATCAGCATCACGAAACTCGACGCGGCAACCGTGACTAACCGCCTCCGAACGGCCTGAAATCTCCATGAAAACTTAAGGCGCCTATTCACCATTGGATCCTGTTCCTCTGCATCTGGCATCGCATTCTTTTCTGTTTTGCAATTACCCGCGCACGGCTTTTAGTTGCGTTTTTACGCTCTTTACCGCTGCTTCCCGACTTTCAGCTTGCGACCCCGAAGGGCGATTTGTTACAAGAAACCTCTAAACTTTATGGCAGCGATTGGTCGTTTTCAAAAGGGTGACGAAATCTTTTACGCCAAAGCGGTCGATGGCGAGCTTTTTCGTTTGCAAGGAGATGTCTTCGGATCTCCTTCCTACGAAAAAAAGCCAATCCCCTTAAAAGGCGTAAAAACACTCACGCCCGTCGCGCCTTCGAAAGTAATCGCCGTCGGCCTCAATTACGCCGATCACGCCCGGGAATCGGGCAAGCCCGTTCCGAAAGAACCTCTCTTCTGGCTGAAAGCCCCCACGTCGCTCATACCTGACGGCGGCAAAATAGAAATTCCATTTCCATCTCATCGCACGGATTTCGAAGCGGAATTGGCGATTGTCATCGGACGGCGCGTCCGCAACGTGACTCCGGCCGCCGCGGCGCGTTATATTTTTGGCTATACGGCCTCGCAGGATATCAGCGATCGCACGATTCAGAATTCAGAGAGCCAATGGGCGCGCTGCAAATCCTTCGACACTTTCACGCCGCTCGGTCCCTATGTGGAAACGAAAATCGATCCGCATGACCTGACGATTCAATTGTTTCAAAACGGGCAATTGCGGCAAAATTCCAACACGAGCCAGCTCCTGTTCAATTGCTATCACCTGGTCAGCTTCATTTCCACAAACATGACCCTGCTCCCCGGCGACATCATTCTTACCGGCACGCCCAGCGGCGTCGGGCCTATTGAGTCTGGCGATCGCCTGGAAGTGCGGATTCAAGGGCTGGCTCCGCTCGTCAACACCGTCAAATAGCCGGGGTTCCAGGCTTTCGGAAATCCCGCTGGACGACACTCCCGGTTCATTCGACACTGAACGTCTATGTTTTGGTCCCAAACTCTAATTCCCACACTGAAAGAGACTCCAGCGGATGCGGAAATCAGTTCCCATCAACTTCTGCTCCGGGCCGGCCTCGTGCGGAAACTCACCGGCGGCCTGTACACTTTCCTGCCACTCGGCGTTCGCGTTTTGCGCAAAGTGGAGCAGATCGTTCGCGAAGAAATGAATCGCGCCGGCGCTCTCGAAGTGCTCATGCCCGCCTTGCAACCCCCGGAAATCTGGCAAAAGAGCGGACGGTACGAAACGGCGCGTGAAGTGTTTTTCAAAGCTCGGGATCGAGCCAAAAAAGAATGGATCCTCGGCCCCACGCACGAAGAAGTCATCACCACCCTGGTGGCGGG
>JBFMDG010000765.1:0-3511 GCA_040754135.1 Verrucomicrobiota bacterium | reverse complement strand
CTTGCTCTGCCCAGCCGAAAATGCGCGGGGCAAAAACGAGGGTGAGCAAGGTAAACAAAGCCAAAGTGAACAGCACCAGCACATCGGTGATGCGAAAGCTCAGCGGTCCAATTTTTAATTCCTGATGGGTCATAAATTTACTTCACTGCCGGAGGGAAACAGAGGAACAGGTCCAGCGACACTCCCAGCAGCCAGTGCAGCAGAACCACAAATAGCAACGAACCGGTGCGGAAAACCAGCCAACCCCAAACGAGGCCGGCCAGGATCGATCCGTAAATCTCGGGAGCGGGCTTGCCAATGTGCAGGAGACAGGAGGCCAGCGTTTGCACGAGAACAGCGTTGACGTCTCCCAGGCGTGGCCGCAATCCGAATTGTAAAAAGCCGCGGAAGAAGAATTCCCAGCCGAGGTAAAAAAGCAAGTAACTGCCGGCATGAACCAAAAAGGATCCCGCGTTTTGTCCGGCTTGCTTCCAAAAGGGATATTCGGCCATGAACTCCGGCATGCGCGCGGAGGGCCAGGTGGCGATCACGAAAATCGGCGCCAGGAGCGCGAATGCCTTAAGTCCGAATCGAAAATCTCCCATGCGCACTCCGTAGTCGGCCAGCCGTTCGTGAAATATTCCGCGGATGATCAGCCAGGGAATCAGTCCGAGCCAAAACGCGCTCGAACAGAACAGGTAAATTTCGGCCGCCTGCCCGGGAGGATTAACTCCGGAAAATTCAGGAAGCAGACGGGTCGAGAAAAACGTGTGCGAGCCGTAATACTTGAACGTGGTCATCAACACGGGCGCGGCGAGGAGAATGATCGTGGTCTTTCGTTGCTCGGGCGCAAACGCCGATTGGATCCAGGAGGAAATCGTCATGCGCGTTTCCCTCGGTTCTCCTGCAGCCAGTTCCAGGTGATTCGCAATCCTTCGCGCAACGGGGTGATGCGATAGCCGAGCTCGCGTTCGGCCTTTGCCGACGTGCAGGGCCAATCAGCCAGAAATGTTTCCACCCAGCCAGGAGTGATCTGCGGGTAAGATCCAAACCATTCGGCTTTCTTTTTTTGCAGCGCGGCATACCAAAGCGCCACCCTCGGCGGAAAATTGAATTGAACGCGGCTTTGGCCGCTCACTTCATCAACCAGCCGGAAAAACTGGTTCAACGAGACGTTTTCACCGCCGAGGATGTACCGCTCACCCGGGCGGCCTTTTTCCATCGCGAGGAGGTGGCCTTGCACCAGATCGTCCACGAAAACGTAGTTTCCAATGTTCCGTCCTTCGTTCAACAGCACCGGCAAGCGGCCGCGATGATAAAGATCCACCATCAAGGTCACCGAATTGCCTTCGGTTAGTTTTCCCGGACCATAAACTCGCGTCGGATTCACGATCACAATCGGGAACCCACTCGCCGCCCGCCGGAGCGCCTCCTGTTCGGCCTGCGTTTTGGTTTCCTCATACTCGGTGAAAAACTTCGGCGCCACCCGCGGCAGACCTTCATGAGTTGGTGAATCCGCCGGTCGTGGGCCAAGCGTTACAATTGTAGAAGTGAACACAAGTCGATCGACGCCCACGGCTTGAGCGGCGTCGAAAACGTTGCAGGCTCCTTCCACATTCAGCCGGAAAAAATGTTTTGGGTCCGGCGCCCAATTCTTCGCATAAGCCGCCAGGTGAAAAACGGCCCTGCAACCTTCCATCCCTTTTTTCAATGAATGCGGATCGAGAATATCGCCAGGAACCAGTTCCACATTGGGATGATTCAATCCCTCGCAGTTGCTCGAAGGCCGGCAAAGGGCGCGGACCTTGCGACCTTCTTTCAAAAGCTCCTGGACCAGGCGGGTGCCGATAAACCCTGTCGCGCCGGTAACAAACACGTCGGCTTTCATATCACGACAGCGATGCCGATGGGCGATTCCCCTGCGCGGAGTCGGCAAGGTTTACGGGCCGCGTATAGAGCCGGTAGGTTTTATAGTGGCGCCCACCAAACAATTCGACCAGGCGTTGCACATGGATGTTGTCTTCAAGAATCCAGGAAGCCTCGTAAATCAAGAATCCATGCTTAAGGCTGGTTTTCAGCGACTCGGCAAACATCACAGCTTCGATGCCGCGCTTCCGGTAACGCCGTTTGACTCCCAAGATGGCCACGCGCGCTTGCGACGGCTTTTTCCATCCGAATAGGTAGGGCAAAAATCCCAATAACCGCGGAGTTGCCAGCCGCCCGCGCAGAGGCTGGAGCGCCTGATTGAAATCAGCCAAAGCGAGCAGAAATCCGACAGGCTCCTCCGGAGTTTCAGCGATCCAGATCAGGCCTTCGGTTAGCAACGGCTTTAACCGCTCCGCCATGAAATCGATTTCCGGATCGGTCATGGGTATGAACCCCCAGTTTTCCTCCCAGGCGGCATTATAGATTTCTTTCACCTTGGCCAAATCGGCTTCGAGTGTGCGTTTGAGCACGGGACGAACCGTCAGATTTTTCTGGCGGCGGCGGAACAATTCGGACACTTCTTCGAGGCGTTTGGCGGGGGCCTGGCGAAGATCGATCTGGTAGGCAAACAAATCTTTGGCTTTGGTAAACCCGGCGCTTTCCACCAGCTCAGGGTAATAGCGCAGATTGTAGGGCATCATCAAAAAGGGCGATACATCGAACCCATCCACGAGCAGACCGCATTCGTCGTTGCTCGAAGGATTCATCGGTCCCAACAAACGGCTCATCTGCTTCTGGCCCGCCCACTTGGCCACCTGATCGATCAGGCGATGGCAAACGGCGGGTTCATTGATCGTTTCGAGAAAGCCAAAGAAAGCCGAGGGATCGTTCTGCGTCTTGATGTAGGCGCGATCGATGATCCCGGCAACCCGTCCGATGTCGCGACCGTTCCGCCGCGCCACCCAAAGCTTCATCTCCGCATGTGCGAAAAAGGGATTGGCCGCGCTAAAGACTTTTTTGAGATCGACCAGCAAAGGAGCAACCCAATGCGGATCCTGGGCGTAAATCGAGTAGCTGACCTGAAGAAAACGATCCACATCTGCCCTCCGCGTGAGGGAGAGTTCTTCGATATCGAAGGGCAAGCTCATGTGCGGCTGATGTTGGTCCAGCTCATCGTGGTTCCAATTCAATTCGAACGCTGCGCGAGATTGTGGGAAGTTTTGGCCGCTCGTCAATCCTGCGCCAGCCAGATCAGCCAGATCAGCCAGATGAGATCACCAGGAGCGCTTCGATTCGGGAAGTGTCGAGCAACGCATCGAGATGCCTTGAGTCGCCATGCTAAAACAAGGCTTGCGCGGGGAGGCCGATCGGCACGGATTGGTAAGGGTATTTTTTCAAAAGAAAGCTGTAATTTGTCGCAATTATGGTATGGTGCACGCGCTGGCAGGTGAGCCGGTGGCTCATCTCAGGGCCAAAACCGGCTGGCCAGTCGGCCAAACTTTCAAATCTCAGCGCGTGAAAAAGAAAACTCTGTGTTTTGTTCCGTGGGTCCTGACCTGCGTTCTGGCTTTTGTCCCGGGGGCATCCCTCGCCGCAAAAGAGGAGA
>JBFMDG010000764.1:0-3519 GCA_040754135.1 Verrucomicrobiota bacterium | reverse complement strand
AGATGATTTTGTCTTTGAACAAAGTTTCATTGCGTTTCAACTCATTTTCAGCCAACGCAAGATTGTGGCGGGTTTCTGCGAGTTCGACTTTCTGAAGCAACCATTCGAGGCGGAGGCGCTCGTAATCGGTTGCATTCCGTTGCTGGGTCACGGCGGGTTCCGTGCCGAGTCGCAAAACGTCGAGTTCGGATTGAATAATGGCCAGGGAAGCGCGCGGATCCGATGGTTGCAACACGGCGATGATATCCCCTTTAGTCACATTTTCGAAGCGCGAGACCTTTAATTCCAGAATGCGTCCATCCTGCGGACTGACCACTTGAGTGCGGGTGCTCTCGGCCTCGCCTTGGAAGGAGGGGGCGGAGATGTTGGTGTTCCAAATGTAAATCGCGGCGCAGACGGCGCCGAGGAAAACCAATACCGGGACAACCTGAATGCGGAATTCCCGCCACCGCTGAGCGGTCGGAGTTGGAATAGGTTCGAGGCGACTCATGAGTTACAATTCCGATTCATCTTCTGCTTTCAAACTCGTCACACGCGAAACGCCCTGCAAATCGCGCACTTCTTTCAGCAACTCGTCCGTCCGATTCGGGTCACGCAGCAGCAGGCGATAGGAAAAATCAGTGCCTTCATAGCCTTCGCTGGCGCGCTGGCTCGCGCAATGCGTTTTCAAGCTGTGTCGTTCCAGCAATTGAACCAGAGCCGACAATTCCGTCAAGGGCCGAGCCCAATGCAAATTCAGGATCAAGTCATAGCGATGCCGGCTGCCAAATGAGGTGAACCAAAGAAAAAACAAGACGGCCATGACCAGCAGAACGCCGATAATGGCCGTGGTAAATTTGCCAGTGCCGCAGGCCATGCCAATGACAATCACCGATAGCACGTACGTGGTATCGAGGGTGTCGCGAAGGATGTTGCGGAAGCGCACGATGGCGAAAACGGCCATGAGGCCAAAGGCGGTCACGAGGTTATTGTTCAGGACCTGCATGACGAGGGAGACGAGGATGGGCATGATCACGAGCGAATTGACAAACGAACGGGAGTAGGAAAGTCCCGCATGCGTGGCCATGTAGGTCCAGCCAATGAGCTGGCCGGACACATAGGCCAGCACCAATCCAAGGATCATTAACGGCAAATTGAGCGGAGAACTTGCGTAATCTCCGCGGAATAACCAATCACTCATACTTAACGTCCAACGCTCGATTCAGAGATTTCCGGAACTCGCACCGGCCGCTCGCTTCCATTGGGAATGAGCGGGTTTTTGGGCTCGATCGCTATCGGCGTTTCGGCGCTGATCCGATACTCGCCCAGCAAGGCCACGCCATCAGCATATTTGGCAGCGGAACATTGGGCCAGCCCGAAAACTCGGGACAGTTCCCGAAACCAATCGGGGAACCGGCCCGTGAATTTCAACTCCAGCACCACATTCTTTCCAAACACACAGCCGGGATTTTTCATCTCCGCCACCAGGCGCGCCGTCGGTTCTGGATCGATCAAAACCTGACGATCCATGGTCACGCGAACTGAATTATTGTGCGGACTGATCCAGGCTTCGCGCAGATACGCGACATGAGCTTTTGGCTTGGCCCGGATGTCAAGCATTAACTGGCTGAACCGCTGCAGCGCGACCAGATGTTTGGGATCATTCGACACCAAATGGCCTGGTTCGGGCAAGTGACCCGCAAGGATCCAATCCACAGCATCTCGCCGCACCGCGCCACGCTGTTTCAGGATGGCGTCGTTCATGCGCCGCTTGATTTCAAAATAAACGGGCGCGTTCGGACGATTCTCGTAAAAGCGCAAACGCAATTTGTACCGGTTCTTGTTGCCGTTGATCGTGTGCCAGTAAAGCGTCAGTTGATCGGAATCCAAATAAAGACTGTGAACGGGATAGGAAAGATTCGGACGGGTGGCCCCGTACTCGTCGATTTGCAAATACGAACTGACGAAATCGCGCACCGCCAAGGCGGTTTCTTCTCTGATGATGTATTTAAGTTCGAACCGCTGAAGCTGAAGTCGATCTTGTGGCATGGCAAAAGTCACTCGGCCCAGGCACACATCGGGTGCGGGGCATTCCTAAAATATGTTTGGTCTGTTTTTATTTCTGCCGTTTCGACAGGACGAAATCCAAATGCCAGTTCCCCACTTTTCCGGAAAGTCCTTCAAACTGAATCAGCATACAATAATTCCGCAGCCCGACAACACGAATTCTGCCGGGCGGCGCGGCGGCGTTTTAGCAAAACAGGTGCCATGGCTTATCTGTATTGCAGCCATCTGCAGACCCGCTTGATTCGAGTCACATTCCCGATTGTTTTGTTTTTGCAGCTCACCGATGCCACACCTACAATTAGCGCGATTTGATATGAGGCAACTCGCCAAAGAGTTCCTTCTCTTCCTCAAACAGGAAAAGAAATGGTGGCTTCTGCCGCTCGTGTTTCTTTTGCTTTTGTTGGCGGCATTGATTCTCCTGAGTTCGCAATCCGTGCTCGCGCCGCTGTTGTATCCCGCAATGTAACGCGCTCTTTGGCGGGAACTGCGTTGGGAGAATTCTGTTTTCATTTTGCCAAAAGCCTTTTCTCACCGTGGCCTCTCAGGCGTCTGGCTGCGGCCTGCCGGAAGAGTGGATTCCAATTGAGGATCAAGTCGCGTAGCCGCCGCAAAATGCGTTTGCGCTTCGTTGGTTTTTCCCTGCTCGATGAGCAATTTGCCGGCATGCACGTGCGCGGAAATCAGATTCGAGTTTAAGACCAGCGCTTTTTCAAATTGGGCGAGCGCTTCCGTCAAATGCTTCTCGCGCCAAAGCGCCAGCCCTCGGTTCACGTAAGCCTCCGGAAAGTCCGGCCTCATCCTGAGCGCTTTTTCAAACTGCCTGAACGCCGCTTCCGATCGCCCCTGGTAGGCCAAAGCCAAACCCAGACCGTTAACCGCTTCGGGAATGTTCGGTCGAATTCGGATCGCCTCGGAAAAGTACCTTTCGGCTTCGACAGCCGTGGCAGGTGTGTTCAGCAGGTTTCCCAACTGCAATCTGGCCAAAAAGTGGTGGGGCATCAGATCAATCACTTTGCGCCAGGCTTTGGCCGCCTCTTCCCGCTGCCCAAAAGCTTCGAGAAATCGGCCATGCTGATCGTGCAGCATCCAATCGTTTGGCCGGGCTTGGATTGCTTTGCGGTAGGCCTCGTTTTGGCCGGCGAAAGCTTGTGCTTGAATGCCCGGGCGCAAGCCAAAAAGTTCAAAATGAATCTTTTGATCGCGTTCCAGGTGATTGAGTTGATTGATAAAGGGCGGACGGTTCAGGCGTGATTGAATCTCACGCAAAACCTGGTAATCAGCCCATCGTGTCAAACTGAGTTGCTGTGCGCAATCACTCAGCGTTGGCCAGCGCGATTGAAATGTCTTGGGATCGATGCCGGGCATGGTCAGGGCAATTTGACTGCCAACCAACATCGCCATCAGGTAATTGCCAGGAAACCGGAAATGAACATGCTCATAAAAGAATTCATCGCCGGCTATTTTGGTGGGCGA
>JBFMDG010000763.1:0-3536 GCA_040754135.1 Verrucomicrobiota bacterium | reverse complement strand
GCGGCGGGTGATCGCGCCAGGGCCAATCCGTTTTTCAGCCAGGCATTGCAGGCGCAACAGGCGGGGAGAATGTTTACGGCCGTTGAAGCATACAAAAAAGCGGCCGAACTCGACCCGGCATTTTTCGAAGCGCAATACAACCTGGGATTGGCCGCTTACGCTTTGAAAGATTACAAGCAGGCACTGTCCGCATTCGAGCGCGCCTTGTCCATTAATCCCACAGCGCCGGACACGCGTTACAGCTTCGCGCTGGCATTGCACAAATCCAATTACGCGCGCGACGCTGCCGATGAATTGGAAAAAGTGCTCGCGAGCAATCCGAATGATGGCCGCGCTCATTTCACCCTGGCGAATATTTACGCGCAACAACTGCAGGAGCCCGGGCGCGCCCGCGCGCATTACCAGCGGCTTCTCGAATTGGAACCCACGCACCCGCAGGCTACCGCCATCCGCGACTGGCTCGTTCGCCATCCCTGAGCCCGCCGCGATGTTGCGAACGGCATCGCCGTTGCTCGCCACGCCTGCGAAAAACTTTCAGCCGCGCGTGGGACAATCACGATTAAGGCTGACTTTAGCAACCGGACAAATTAGCCTCCACCATTCGAAGCTGTTCGTGACCTATGAAGCCTGTCAATCTGCCGTTCAACTGGTTCGATTTCATTGTGCTGATCGTGCTCGTCGTGGGCATCTTGCGCGGTCGAAAACGCGGAATGTCGGAGGAATTACTGGATGTCTTTCAGTGGCTCGTCATCGTGGTCGTTTGCGCCATGCTTTACAAACCGCTCGGCCAATTCCTCTCCGGTTACACCCACATGAGCCTCTTCATGGCTTACGTCTCCACTTACCTTTTTGTTTTCCTCATCATCAAACTCGTCTTCAGCGGATTGAAACGGGCCGTCGGCGAAAAACTCGTGCAGAGCGATGTCTTTGGAAAAATGGAGTATTACCTTGGAATGCTGGCTGGAGCCTTGCGCTTCTCCTGCATGCTCCTCGTTTTCATGGCTGTGTTTAACGCCATTTATGTCAGCCCCGAGGAATTGGCCGCGCAACAGAAAATGCAAAAGGAGAATTTCGGCACCATCTCTTTTCCGACCATCGGTTCGCTTCAGCAGGATATTCTTCATCGCTCGGCCACCGGACTCTTCGCGCGCAAATACCTCAATGAACAGCTCATCGTCACCACGCCCTACAGCGCCCAGGTCAAACGCGAAGGCCCCGCCAAAAGGCTCGAACGCGCCGTCGATGAAGTGATCGAGGGCAAACCCAGGAAATAATTCCGGGCTCATGGCCTTCTTTTCTCCGGCAACTCTCGAACAGGTTCGCGCCGCCAGCGATATCGTCGATGTCATCGGCGCGGTCCTCCCATTGAAACGCGCCGGCGCAAATTTCCTGGCGCTCTGCCCGTTTCACAAAGAAAAAACCCCCAGCTTCAACATCAATCCGCATCGCCAAATTTTTCATTGCTTCGGCTGTCACAAAGGCGGCGATGTCTTCGGCTTCATCATGGCCTACGAAAACCTCGATTTTCCCGAGGCGGTTCGTCGTCTGGCCGAGCGCGCAAAAATTCCCCTCGAAGTGGAACGCGAGGGCAGCGGGGAAACCCGCCAAATCAAAGAGACGCTCCTCCAAATCCACGAACAGATTGCCGTGCGCTGGCAAAGCGCTTTGCAAAACGACGCCGCCGGGGAGATCGCCCGCGCTTATTTGAAAAAACGAGGCGTCTCCGCCGAGGCGGTCAAACTGTTCCGGCTCGGCTTCGCACCGGAAAGTTGGGACGACACTGTCAACTGGGCGGTGAGCAAAGGTTTTGATCTGAAAACGGTCGAGCAAGCCGGGTTGATCATCGGCAAGGAAAATCCCGCCGGAGGAATACGTTATTATGATCGATTCCGCGGGCGCCTCATTTTTCCCATTTGCGACGAGCAAGGGCGTGTCATCGGATTCAGCGGCCGGATTTTGAGCGGCGATGAAAAAGCGGCCAAATATGTCAATTCCCCGGAAACGCCGATTTTCACGAAAGGAAAAGTTTTTTTTGGACTGGATAAATCGAAGCGCGCCATTCTGGACGCCGGGTTTGCGGTGATTTGCGAAGGGCAACTCGATTTGATCGCCTGTTACATGGCCGGCGTGCAGAACGTGGTCGCGCCGCAAGGCACGGCCTTTACCGCGGATCACGCGCGCATTTTGCGGCGTTACGTCGAGGAGGTGGTGTTGTGCTTCGATTCCGACGCCGCGGGGCAGGATGCCGCCGTGCGTGTGTTGGACAGTTTGCTCGCTTCGGGTTTGGCCATTCGCGTGGCGGTTGTTCCGGCGCCGGACGATCCCGACAGTTACATCAAACAATTTGGCGGCGCCGCCTTTAAAGAGGTCATCGATCGCGCCGAAGGATTTTTTGATTATTACCTGAAGCGGCTTTGCGCGACCCATGACACGCGCACCGACAAAGGCCGGCTGACGGTGTTGAATCGGATGGCGGAAGCGGTTCATAAAACCGGCAATGTGGTTTTGGCCGATACCTATGCGCAAAAAACCGCGCTGCGGCTTGGCGTTTCCCCGGACTCGGCGCGAATCGAATTCAAGAAAGCGGCGGCTCGCCCGCAGCCTGCCTCTCGAGAGCAAGGCGACGCGATGACAGAGCCTGAATCCAGCGCCGCCGAACGTCCCAGCACCCAGGAATTCTGGCTACTGAAATTACTCTTTCTGCGCGACGTGAATTGGGATTGGATCACCGCCCATCTCGATCCCGCCTGGATTGTTCATGGAGCCACACGCAACATCGTAACGCTCGCGTTGCGCCATTCCGCACAGCAGGAGATCGCCCCGGGACCGCTCCTCGTCGAGTTGAAGGAAAGCGCCGAAGCCAGCTTGCTCACGGAAGCGCTCGCCGAAAATCGCCCCATTCCCAATCCCATGCAGCAACTGCAGGATTTGGTTTTGAAACTGCGCAATCTCGCCATCGATCGCCAGTTGATGGAACTGCTCCAGCGCGCATCGCATCCGGACACCAGCGACACCGAACGCCTCAAGTTGCTCCAGCAACAACAAATTCTCCGCACGCGCAAAAAATCCCCGCTCCAACCCCTCGCCGCCGGTCAATTGCAACCTTCGCAAGCGTAATCAATCAGGCGCCGACCTGTTTTTTGATTTCCTTGAGCTTCTGGAATTCGGGTTTCGCGCTGTAGAATTTGTCGAGCGGATAACAGCCGCTGATCATTCCGTTGCGCGGCGCTGTCGTGCAATCGCTGAAGGTGCGGCAGATCGCTTTCGTGTTGAGTTGGCCGTGCACGATCGCATCGTCGAGCAGATTCGGATAGGCCAGCACCATTCGCCCGAGCCCGATCATGTCGGTCCAGCCCTGTCCAACCGTTTGCTGCGCCACATGCGGCAAATATTCCTGGAGATAACTGTAGGCCGATCCGATCAACACCAATCCCGGCGGCGCTTTGGCTTTCAATTGCCGAACCACTTGAATTTGGCGCGCCACACCAGCCAAGGGATCTTCCGGCGGCTGATAACCATCGGATGGCGGATAAGCC
>JBFMDG010000762.1:0-3548 GCA_040754135.1 Verrucomicrobiota bacterium | reverse complement strand
ACATAGCGTTCGATCACGTAAAAAGCAAAATAATAGGCCCGACAAAAAGCCCAGATGACCAGCAGCAGCAAAAGGGCTGTGCCCAAGGTGGGGCGATCAAGAAAAAGGAGCAAGGCCGAGCTGCTGCCGATCACGAGGAAAAGGCCTGCTTTGAGAAACATCCAGCGGCTGTCCCGAAGATCTTTCATGGCCTACGGTACTCCCGTGGCTGACAGGTCGCGAGGCGGAAAGAAAAAGCCATCAGGGATCCACCGTAAAATTAATCCGCCAGGTGGCAGGCTGATCGCGCATCACCCAAAAACCATCCGCAACGCGGATGATTGGACCCGGCGAGCTTCCACCAATCAGGAGGTCACTCATATAAGAGTCGTTCCGCCACCAGAAAATGGTGGAAAAATCCGGGAAGCCCATCTCATTTTGAATTTCCCCAGATTTCGGAATTGGATTGCCCAACAAACTGAAACCGGCCGGCACAGGAATCTGAAACGATCCCTGGGGCACTTCGCCGGCGAAAATCAAATCCGCCGCTTGATCCGTGTGGAAAAAAAAACCTTCGGCAAACTTGATTTCCAGGTTTGGAAACCATGACCCAAGAAAAATTGAGGTCGCAAACTGACCGTTGCGATAGACATGGACCGCACTGCCAAAGGCCGTTGAGGGAAGGATGTCGTCGAGTGTTTTGGCTCCAAAAGGGAATCCCAAAATCGAATACCCTTTGGTCACGGGCACTTTGGCGTAGCCCACAAGCGTCCGCGAAAATCCATCGCCTGAGACGAGGCGGAATAGTTTCAAAGGAGCATCTGCCTGAGCAACGTGCGGGCTGGATGCGCCCTCGATGGAAGTCCACGGTCCGGCCGGACCGGGGCTGCTTTGCAGAAGGGAGCCTTCGCCGGTGTATTCGATCACCACGCTGGGCCCTTGCACGGTGATGGACCGAAAGGCTGGAATGGTTGCAGGCGTGTTTATTGCCACGCAGATCAAAGCTCCGGCAAGCAAGCTGAGATTGAGTTTCACGGGAACCGCTCCTTTCTTTGATTTTCGTGTCAGGTCATAACCCTCTCGATGGGTCAGAGCAATGCGGGTGTAATGCGGGCATGGTGCAAGGCCACATGGGAAAAGTCAAAACGCGAAATGTCCCCCGATGCCCCGCCGGTACGCATGCCAGGCCGGAGAGGCATGCTGTCTTGACGCTCCAAAGCCGTGAGAGCAGACTGCGAATCGTTCTGGGATAGGAAGCCAGAATAATGACTGCGAGAGCTGCTAATTCTTCCCGGTTCCGCGCGCAGGGTTTCGCGCCGCGCGGATTCACATTGATCGAATTGCTCGTGGTCATTGCCATCATTGCCATTCTTGCGGCCATGCTGTTGCCGGCGTTGGGTCGGGCCAAGGCCAAGGCCAAAACCACGGTCTGCGCTTCGAACATGAAGAACTGGGGTTACGCCACGGCCATGTACCTGATCGATTACCAGGACCGGCTCCCGCTTTTCGGCGATTCATCCGCAGATTATACCAAGGCCTTTTGGCATGCCAAACTCGCGCCTTATGTGGCCAAGCGAATTCAGCCGGGAAAAGTTTTCACCGAAACCGAAGTATTCAATTACGAATTGCGCAAATGTCCCGGCGGCAATTTCGGTCCGGTGCCATTTGCGCGCGCCGACGCGCTCAAGTTCCGCGAGTGGAATTGTTGGATCGGCGCAAACTTCGGCGCTTT
This sequence comes from Verrucomicrobiota bacterium, assembly GCA_040754135.1. Classification (GTDB taxonomy): domain Bacteria; phylum Verrucomicrobiota; class Verrucomicrobiia; order Limisphaerales; family SIBE01; genus JBFMDG01. Next base: position 1,837 of record JBFMDG010000762.1, on the reverse strand, counting down.
CGGCAGTCCGTTGAGCGGTCCGTTTTATTATGGAGATAATGTCTCGCCGCTGAATGCTTCCCGCATTCGCAAACCGGCGGATGCCATGATGTTCATGGATACCATCACGCATTACGTTTACTCGCCTGTGGACGCCGGCTACCGATTCACCATCGACATGAACCGCGATGGGCAGGTCGATACGATGCCGCAATATCCGGATTGGCCCTTCAACTGGGGCCGCCCCACGGTCCATAACAACGGCGCGAATCTGACTTTGCTCGACGGGCATGTTGAGCGGCTCTCTTTCAAGAAGCTCTGGGAAATCGACAGCGCTAAAAAAGTCATCCATTCGTTTTGGTATATGGAGGACTGACCGCCGCGCCTTCGTCCGGACGCGCGTGGATTATCGGGAAACGCGAAAAAGCGCAGCACACCGTCATTGGGCCGCGGGCGTCGTCACGGGCATTCCAAGGTCCTTACAAGAATCTGGCAGTGCGCGCCCGACCTGATATCATGGGCGCGAACAGAAGATTGCGATGGCCAGCGAGGTCTTCCAACTCACCATTGTTACCCGCATTTTCGGCGAGCAGGCCGGTCTGGCGGAAGCGCCGGGCTTTCCGGAGATTTCCGCGCTCGACGATTCGGAATCGCGCTGGCTGAAAACGATCCAGCAAAAATCGAAAGCCATTCTCGAAGATCCGGAATACAGCCCGGCGCTCTCGTTGTATCGACGCCGTTTGGTGACGCTGGTGCGTGCCGATGAAGTTGAACTTGCATTCGATCCTCCGCCGCAAGGCAACGAATGGACCGTGCCGGTCGCGGTGCGCGTGCCGTTCGTCTGGTGGACTGAAGAAGGCGAGTTGTATCAGGCATTTGTGCCGGCCCTTGGCATCTATGTTTTTGCGCCCAGAGAGGACCTCATCCTGGAACGGGTGCGCGAGCACACCAGTCTGGTGCTGCTCGGCCGCAACAAAAGCGTATCCCTTGCAGCCATCGAACGCCTCACCCGATTCCGCAGTATTCATCTCAATACGATCGAAGTCACCGCAGATCTCAAATCGCCCAAGCAATTAGCGCAGGCGCCCGGGTCACAGGCTGCAACCGAGAAATCGATGCTTGAAAAGCTTGCGGAAGAATTGCCGCCCAGCGTTTCGATTTTGTCCGCAGGAAGCGCGGCAGCGAAGACGGCGGCCGCTGCGGCATTGGTGCCGATCGCTTTTGAAATGGAGACCGAAATGGCGGCAGTGGCGGAGTTGCTCTCGGCGGCTTATCCGCGCAGCCTTTTGCTGGTCGGTCCTTCGGGATGCGGGAAGACTGCGCTGGTGCGCGAGCTGGCGCGACGCCGCCGTGAGTTTGGTTTGACGCACACTCCGTTCTGGACGACGAGCGGGGCGCGGCTCATGACCGGCCCGATCGGATATGGCATGTGGCAGGAGCGCTGCCAGCAACTTTGCCGCGAAGCGGCCCGCACGCGTTCCATTTTGCATCTGGGAAATCTCGGTGAACTCCTCGAAGTCGGCAAAACCCGGACTGGCGAGCCGAGCGTCGGCAGTTTTCTTCGTCCGTGGATTGCGCGCGGAGACATTCTGGCCATTGCCGAATGCACTCCGGAACAGATCGGTGTCATCGAGAAACTCGAGCCGCATTTGTTGTCGGCCTTTCAACAGACGCCCATTGCGGAGCGGACACCCGAGCAAGTCCGCCGCATCCTGGAGATGGTTCACAGTGTTCATCCGGGTGAACCGGAGCCCGGCGCGCAACGCGCCGTCACGCGCCGCGGGCTCGATCGGCTGCATCAATTGCATCTGCGTTACGCGCCTTACTCCGCAATGCCGGCGCGCCCGGTGCGTTTCCT
>JBFMDG010000761.1:0-3564 GCA_040754135.1 Verrucomicrobiota bacterium | reverse complement strand
GCGTTGCTCCTCACTCACAGACCACTGCGGGTATGCTCGCTCGTCGCGCCTTGCCATCCGGCCTTTTGCGAGAAAACAGGACCCCACGGAATTTTCAGACAAGCTCTAAGCCAAGTGCTCTGGACAGCGGCTGGAGCCGAAAATACTTAGGCGGAAGATCCTTGAGGTCTATAAACTAAATTCTGGCCAGGCGTACTCGTTGGCGACAGCAGCGAGCGCTTCCATCGCCACGTCGTTCCCTTCGTCGGCGTTTGTTAGCACGACTGCGCCATGCCCCAACTTTGGATAAAAGATCATCAGTGCGCGATAACCCATGTTGGCGCCATCATGGTTCACTTGTTGGTACTTTCCGCTGCCGCTCAGGAAAAAGCCCAGCGCCGAATTCTTGAATTGCGAGGACCAAAGTTCTTGCGCGGAAGAGCGGCGAAGAAAGGTTTCGTCCGAACCGGCGTAACTTCGTCCGAGGGCGCAGAGCAAGCGCGCCAGGTCCGACGCTGTGCTCCACAACCCCGCGGCCGCCTGGTCGGGATGCATTCGCCATTTGCCTGTGACGGGCGCATTGGTCTTATAGCCGATGGCCAGTGCAAACCTCGCGTCGTTCGGCAAGAGATTCTCGAAGGTCGAACTCCGCATCCCGAGGGGGACGAAAATCTCCTGCCTGGCGAGGGCGGCAAAATTGGTTTTCTCGCAATCTTCGAGCAGTTGCTGAAGCACAGTGAAGCCCCCGCCCGAATAACTCCAGCGGCTGCCTGGCTTGAATTCGATTCTCAATGGTTCATCCCGCGCGGGGCTTCTCGCTAACAGCGCGTCGAGCGATGAAGGCAACGGTTCTCCGGGCAGATAAGCCGAAGCAGCGCCGCGATTGAATCCCGCTGTGTGGCTGAGAATGCGGCGAATCGTAACAGGCGCGTCAGCGGTGAGAGGAGTTTCGGGGAGACGCCACGACTTTAATTTGGCACTTACATCCTCATCGAGTCCGAATCTGCCCCGCTCGGCCAGGCGCATCGCCAGAACGGCAGCGACGGATTTGCTGATGGAAGCCGTTTGGAAAAGGGTGTTCGTTGTAGCGGAAATTTTGTTTTCCACGTCAGCCATTCCGTAAGCCTTTGCCCAATCGATCTTGCTATTCGCGATCACAGCCAAGCTCAGCCCGGGAACGTTTAGTTCTCGCATCCGCGTCGTAATGGATTTGGTTGCGTCCGCTTTACCAAGGCCGTTTTCCACCATGGCAATTCGCTCCGAAAGCGCGCCGTGCCGCGCTCGCACCTCGAGCGCATGGCACAGAGTTTTCCTCCCCCGCATTCGCAGTTCATGCCAAATTGCGTTGGTAGCCGACGCTGGAGACCGCAGAATCGATACGAATGTCCTCCCGGATTCAGGACAAAACCAACGGCTCACATTAAGCGTGCTGGTCAACGGCTCTTTCCTGAAGAACGAGTCGAACCCTTTTAGAATTCCCTGCCAGGATTGAACAACATGGCCCCCTGTCATTTCGGACTTCTCTGGCTCGAGCCGGACATCAACATCCGAAGCCGGAACGGCATTATTGTAAAGACCCACATCGTACGCTTTCAACGTCCGCTCAAGCTCTTCACGATTGGTCAGGACGTTGCCTTCGAGCTTGTAGAGGATGACGTAACTCCAAAATCCGGCGCTATTGGTCTTCTCAAATCCGGGGGAAAATTGCAGATGCAGCTCGCCTCGATAAGGCAATTGTTTCGCCCATGACGGCGGAAAAAAGGACCGCTCAGTATTCCAGCTCTCGGCAGCGCCCACAGTGGAGTCGCAACCCCAAAGAACAACCAGAAGCGAGAGCGAGAGCGAGATCATTTTCAACATGGCCAATCAGACAGATTCGCGGCAAATCCTTCACGCCTCGCTGTTCCGTGCGATCCCGTTCGCGCTTGATGGAGTGGGCCGCATTCCTTATTTCCTTCCTTCGAAATCCGCGAATTTTTGGCACCCGCCGTAGCGGGACCGAAGCCAGTTTCCGGAGCACTCAGACTCAAATCAAATCAGAATTCCGCCAGCCAATCCGGCCGATCGATGAAGACTCAGAGGGTGCCGAACGTTTTATCCAAACCCGAAGCCGCTCCGCATCGAATTGACGCAAGGCCTGGCTGCTTGGGATACTTTTCAATCTGACGCCGAGCGAAGTTCGGGCGCATTCTTGCCCGCGAAAAACAATTTCAAAATTGCTATTGACACTTTCGCTCAAGTAGTGCATCTACACATCACGATGTCCAAACAACTAGACATGGCGACGGTGGAAAACTGCGTGTGCTTCAACTTGCGGTGGGTGGCGCGGGCGGTGACGAAGTTTTATGACGCGGAAATGCGGCGGCACGGAATCCGCCCAACGCAGGGGACGATCTTGTTGTCGTTGAATTCCAAGCAAAGTTGGAGCATGGCGGAATTAAGCGATTGGCTCGGCTTGGAACGCACGACGCTTGTGCGAAACCTCCGACCGTTGCAGAGGGACGGTTTTGTGAACGTCGTCGGCGGCGGACACGGGAATCGGGTGGAACTAGCCATTACGGCCAAAGGCCGAAAACAGATTGAGAAACTGACGCCAGCTTGGAAGTCGGCCCAGCGCGCCGCAGTCAAAACGCTTGGCGAAGAACGCTGGTCCGCCATCCTCTCGGATCTCGAAACTGCTGCGTTGGCTCTGAACAAATAACCTCAAACACGGAAATGCCCTGAAGGCAACAACCCAGGAACTCTACTGTGTATATGCACATTTTGTTAAAAGACAACACCACGTTAGTTACCGGAGTTTCCTCCGGCATCGGTCGGGAAATCGCGCAGTTGCTCGCGGAGCGAGGAGCGCGCGTGTTCGGCACGATGCGTAATCCGCAGTCCGCGAACCCCATTCCGGGCGTTGAAATCGTCGGGATGGACGTGACGGACGACGCCAGTGTGAACGCCGCGGTTCAAACCATCCTTCACAAAGCCGGGCCGGTGCAGCGTCTGGTCAACAACGCCGGTTACTCATTGATGGGTGCGCTCGAAGAAACCAGTATTGAAGAAGCCCGGCAGCAGTTTGAAACCAATTTCTTCGGCGTTGTGCGCGTGACGAACGCCATCCTGCCAGCGATGCGGCAACAGGGCTTTGGACGAATCGTCAACATCAGTTCCGTGCTGGGTTTTCTGCCCGCGCCGTATTGGGGAATCTACGCCGCGAGCAAACACGCGTTGGAGGGATACACCGAGACGCTGGATCACGAAGTCAGGAGGTTCGACGTGCGCGCGATCTTGATCGAACCGGCTTACACAAAGACCAAAATCAACGGAAACGCCAAATCCGCAAGAGTCGCGCTCGAAGCTTACGCAGCGGAGCGAAGGCGGATGACCGAACTGGCGGAACGAGAGGTGGAACGTGGAGATGATCCTCGAATCGTCGCGGAGGCCGTGTGGAATGCCGTGACCGTGAGGTCGCCCCGGCTGCGTTATCCCGTCGGCAAAGCTGTCGTCTTGAGCCGAATGCGCCGCTTCGTTCCCGCCGCAATCTTCGACAAGAGCTTCCGCAAACAATTTCAACTGGATTGATTTTATGAACACGCC
>JBFMDG010000760.1:0-3578 GCA_040754135.1 Verrucomicrobiota bacterium | reverse complement strand
TCGCCGGACAAATCGTAGGCCATGGGCAAAACGAATCCAGATCGCCAATCGACCGCGCCGCTCTGGTCGCGTTGGGCGGCCCACTGGATTTTCGTCTTCTTCCTTGCGCGCATCATTGCCGAACAATCGCTTCTTCGGGCGGCGGTCCCGGTCGAATCGGCGCCGAGCACGATCAGCAGCTCGGGCCAGTTCATCATCCTGGATGGCCGCAAAAAAGCGCCGTCGCTCCCGCGTCCGGCTCGCGCGATGACGCCTCCAGCCGCCGGCACGAATGCGCCCACGGTCCAGCTTCGGCCCGCGGTGCTGGCCGTTTCCGCGGAACGGATCAAACAGGTGCTGTGGCGCCAATTAAATCTCACCAGCGGGCGCCCCGGAAAAATCCATCTTCACCTCGTCACTCCGCGTGCGCCTTCCCAAAACATCACTATTGTTTCCACTTTTTTTCCCGATGGCTGGAAGTACTGGGTGGAAATTCCGGAGGAAGTGGAAATGGAGAAGCTCGTCCGGGGCGTCACACAAAGCCTGCTCCTCGAAATGGCCAATCGCGGCACCGGACCCCGCAGCGCGGAAATCCCGCTTTGGCTCACGGAAGGAATGACCGAACTGCTCCTGGCCGGATCCGGTCCGGAACTGGTGCTGCGTTCCGTTCCGCAAGGCCTCATGCTGCGGTCGATTCATGAATCGCGCGGAATCGATGGGCTGAGCAGCGTTCGGGAAACGCTGCGGGCTCATCGTCCGCTTTCGTTTCAGGAGCTGGCCATGCCGCAGCCGCTTTTCTTGCAAGGAGAGAGCCTGAAAGTTTTTCAAGCATCGGCGCATTTGTTTGTCGAGCAATTGCTGCGCATGCCCAAAGGACCGGAGCATTTGCTCACCATGGTGCAGTTGCTGCCGCAGTGTTGGAACTGGCAAACGGCCTTTCTCCAGGCTTTTCAATCAGAGTTTCCGCGGTTGCTCGAAGCGGAAAAGTGGTGGGCGCTCAACCTCGTGGAATTCACCGGACGCGATCCGACGCAGGTTTGGCCAGCGACTCTTGCTTTGGAAAAGCTCGAGGAGATTCTCCGTTCTTCTGTGGAGGTGCGGCGTTCGACCAACGATTTGCCGGCTCATTCGGAGCTGGAATTGCCGCGAATCATTTCGGAATGGCCGCTCGCGCAACAGACACCCGCTTTGCGTCTGATGCTCACCAAACTGGCAGGGCTGCGCATCAACTCCCCGCTGGATGTGGTGCCGCTCATCGAGAGTTACTGCGTTTGTATCGAAACCTATTTGCAACGCAGGCAAGCGGTGGAAGAGACGCGCGACACCAAAAGGCGCGTCGATGGTTTGGCCCGCATTGTTACGCGACAGACCTTGAAAGAACTGGCCGATCTCGACCAGGCGCGCGCTGCTCTCGTCCGCACCAAAGTTTCCACGGCTGCCGCCGCGCCGGAAATTCGCAACGCTCGGCCTTGAAGGATTGATCGCGGCTGTTCTGACGGGGTTTTATGGGAAGCGTTCGCAGGATCTCTCGACGAAGGTGACGACGAAGGTGACGACGAAGGTGACGACGAAGGTGACGACGAAGGTGACGACGAAGGTGACGACGAAGGGTTTTTGGGGAAGGGAAGCGGGCTGAGCGGGATGAGGGTTTGCGAGCTTCTGCCGTGCGGCGAATGCGGAATTTATTTGTAAGCGATCGCCGCGCTCGAGGGACCGGCGAGGGGGATAACTTCAAACCGGCGGAATCCCACTTCACCGCACCATTTCCGAAAATCGGCGCCTGAAAAATCGAACGCGTCGCCAAATTCGATCAACATATTCAAAGACATCAGCAGTCCGAACAAATTCTCCCGCCGCGCATCGTCGATCAACGCCTCGATGGCCACCAGCGCTCCGCCCTCGGGCAACGCGTCATAGGCGGCGCGGATCAGATGCATTTTCTTTTCGAGATTCCAATCATGCAGAATCATTCCCATGGTCACGATATCCGCCTTCGGCAAGGGATCTTTAAAAAAGTCGCCGGCGGCCACGGCGATGCGGTCCGCCAGGCCGGCGGCGGCGATGTGCTTGCAGGCCACCGGCTGCACTTGCGGCAAATCGAATGAAATGCACCGCAAATGCGGATGCCGGCGCGCCACTTCGATGCTGAGCAAACCGGTGGCGCCGCCGACATCACACAATGTTTTGAAAGGCGCAAAATCGAATTTCTCGGCGAACGCTTCGAAATTCATGCGCGACAGGCCGGTCATGGCTCCCATGAACTGCTCGAGTTTTGGAAAGTCGGCATAGAGCTCCTCGAACATTCCTTTCTGCCCGTGCTTCACTTCATTTTGCGGACGTCCAGTCCGCAAGGCCTCCGGCAAATCATTCCAAAACCTGAACAAACGCGCGTTCAACATTTCCAGAATCCCGCCAATGTAACGGGGACTTGTCCGGTCCAGATACAACAATCCCGCCGGCGTGTTGGCATATACCCGCGCGGATCCCGAATCGTCGCGGTCAAGAAATTTCATGGCCACGAGGGCATCAAAAAAATCGGCCGTTCCGCGGGGATGCAGCCCGAGTTCATGGCCGAGCTCGGGCGCGGTCAAGCGGCGATCTCCGAGTACGGTAAACAATCCCATTTCGGTAGCGGTCAACAGCACCTTGGAAGACCAGAACGCAAAAGCAGTTTGAAGAATCGGGGAAGGATCATGCGTGTCACTCATAAGCATTGGCCAGTCATCGATGGTTCCCTTACTCCGATCTCTCCATGAGGGGAAGAATTTTTTCGCAAGGGCGCGACGAGTGCCATGCCCCCGTTCATGATGCCGCTTCGCGTTCGCGGCAGTTGACGGGCGCGTTTGTGCATTTGAATTAACATTGAATTGCGCTTCCCCATTGCAGTAGGCTCGCCTCCACACACACGTCGCGCTGCTGACCATCCAGAAAGGAAGCCCTATGAAAAAAGTGCTGTTTATTTTCGGGGAACTGAACGATTTCGATGCCGATTGGATCAGCGCGACAGGCCAGAAGGAAATCGTTCCCGCCGGCAATCTGTTGATTCAGGAAGGAAAACCGGTCGGCGCTCTCTACATCGTGCTCGATGGCGCATTTTCGGTGACGGTGGCCGCGCTCGGGAACAAGGAAATCGCGCGCGTCGGCGCTGGTGAAATCATGGGAGAAATGTCCTTCATCGAAGCGCGTCCGCCCTCCGCTACGGTGAAAGCGGTCGAACGCTCGATCGTGCTGGCGATTCCACGGGTGCAGCTCTCGGCGAAGCTCAAGCAGGACACCGCTTTTGCCGCCCGCTTTTATCGCGCCCTGGCGGTTTTTCTCTCATACCGCCTGCGCAAAACGGTGAGCCATCTCGGCTACGGCAAAGTGGCGGATGAAACGGAAGAACCGGCCTCGCTCGATGAACTCGATCCCAACGTGCTCGACAAGCTGCACCTGGCGGGGGCGCGATTCGATCGGATGGTGAAACGCTTGATCAGTTGAACGAACCGGCGGCAAAAAAGCTGTCCTCCCTCCTCTAACGGCCGCGTGCCCCACAAGCGCTCGAATTTTTGGACACCAGGTCGAACCCATCAAAAGGATTCGCCGAACAGGTTGGCCAG
>JBFMDG010000759.1:0-3579 GCA_040754135.1 Verrucomicrobiota bacterium | reverse complement strand
CGAGGTAATGACGACGCTGGCATTGATCATCGGCTGGATTGTGGTGAAGGCCTTCGAACCTGGCGTTGGCATCAATGCGGATATTTCCACTCTCGACACCAAATCAGTCCAGCCCTACATCACCACTGCCAGGAGCCATGGCGTGGTCGATTTCCTTCTCAACATCATTCCGGCCAGTGTCGTGGGTGCATTCGCTGCGGGCGACATTGTTCAAGTGCTCTTTTTCTCGATTCTTTTTGGCGTGGCCATGGGCGCGCTCGGGGAAGCAAACCGTCCCGTGATTTACGCGCTCGAACAAGTCTCGAACGCGCTCATGAAAATCATTTCCATGATCGTGAAATTGGCGCCGCTCGCCGCGTTCGGCGCCATCGCCTTTACCATCGGGCAATTTGGACTGGAAAGCCTGGTTTCACTCGGGAAACTCATGGCTTGTGTTTATCTCACCTGCTTCTTTTTTGTTTGCTTGCTGCTCGGCATTCTTATGCGCCTGAGCGGACTGAGCCTTTGGAAGTTTCTGAAATTCATTCGCGAAGAAATCTTCATCGTGCTCGGCACCGCTTCTTCGGAATCGGTTCTGCCGCGCATGATGTTGAAGATGGAAAAGCTCGGTTGTGCCCAACCGCTCGTGCGATTGGTCTTGCCCGGCGGTTACTCGTTCAACCTGGATGGTTCATCGATCTACCTGACGATGGGCGCGCTTTTTATCGCCCAGGCGACGAACACCCACCTCACGTTCGCGCAGGAATTCACATTGTTGCTGGTCTGCCTGGTCACTTCCAAAGGCGCCGCGGGAGTGGTGGGCAGCGCGTTTATTGCCCTGGCGGCCACACTCTCATCGTGGCAGATGATTCCTGTCGAAGGCATGGTGCTGGTGCTCGGCGTCGATCGGCTGATGTCGGAAGCACGCGCAGTCACGAATCTCATTGGCAATGGTGTTGCCACCGTGGTGCTGGCGCGCTGGGAAAACGAATTGAACCTCGCCCAGGCCACGGCAGTGTTGAATGCTCCCGACGCCGAGCCTGCCCTGGCGTCGGCGCTGACTCAGCCGACCAATGCCCCCGCTGCCGTCGGTGTGCCCGAGCAATTCTGACCGAAACATGGGAATCGATCAGAGTTCTTCCCGGTGAAGCGAAGAAGTTTTAATACTCGTGGATGTAAACATACCAAACCACGGCCACGAACAGTCCCAAGGCCAGACTCAGCGTGCGCCAAAACCAGGTGTCCTCACGAATGACACCGAAATCGATCAGGATGACGCGCAAGCCGTAGAAGGCGTGCACGAGAAAAAACAAGAGCAGCAAAATGTCGATGGTCGCATTGTAATGCAGCGCCTTGCTCGAACCCGGCAGGAAATACGGCACCTTCTCCTTGGCTCCCCAGCCACTGTAGATTTTCAGCGGGACGAGCACGAAAAGTCCGATGGCACTGACCCGCTGCGCCAGCCAGGCCCACGTGCCGCGATAGGATTGAAAGCGTTTCTCTTTCATGGACCGATCCCCATTTGCTTCAAAATGTCAGCCGCTTTGCGCTGCGCTTCGGCTTGCACGTGCATTTGCAAATTGCCGCCATGCGCATCGATACCCACCGTGAGCGGACCAAAATCCTTAAACCGGAATTGCCACAGACATTCCGGCATCAAGTCTTCCCAAAATACTTTTTCTATCTGCTCGATCTGCAGCGTCTCCAACGCGGCCGCGCCCCCCGTGACTGAGAGATAACAACCGCCAAACTGCTCCATGCACTCCGCGCTCCGATTCGAGAGCCCCCCTTTGCCCAAAATCGCGCGCACGCCATAATCCTTCAGCAAACCTTCGGTGAATCGATCCATGCGCATGCTGGTGGTGGTGCCGACGGAAATCGGCTCGTACCGTCCGTCGCCGAGGGCGCGCACATTCGGCGCCGTGTGCAATAGCGCCGCACCTCGAAAATCCACCGGGGGCGCGACGTGTTGATCGAACATGCGCATGAGCGTCGCATCTCGCACACCATAGATCACGCCGCTCATAACCACCGAGTCGCCCACCACCAATTGGCGCACGTCGTTTTCGCTGAATGGCGTGGTGAAATGATAGCAAGCCATCAGAATCCTTCCTCGACGCGGCCGTCAGCCCACAGCCGCGCGCGACGGCGTTCAGCGCGCCAGCATTGCAGATTCACGGCCACGGGGTTGCAGGTGATATGCGTCCAGGCCGCCTCGATGTGCACCGCCAATGCCGTCGTCGCGCCGCCCAATCCCTGCGGGCCGATGCCCGTTTGATTGATTGCGGCGCAAAGCTCGGCTTCAAGCGCGGCCAGCTGCGCATCGCGATTTTTGGATCCGACCGGGCGTGTGGTCGCTTTCTTCGCCAGCGTCATGCACAAATCCGATGAGCCGCCAATGCCCACGCCCACAATCGTGGGCGGGCATGGTTTGGCGCCGGCCCCCACCACCTGCTCGATGACGAACCGTTTGATTCCATTCACGCCGTCCGCGGGCACCAGCATTTTCAGGAACGACATGTTTTCCGATCCGGATCCTTTGGGCATGAAGAGAATGTCCAACACCGATGAATCCGGCACAAAATTGAAATGGATAATCGGGATGCCATCGCCGGTGCTCGATTGCCGATTCTCGCGTGAGAGGGGCGCGACGATGCTCGATCGCAACGAATGCTCCCGCGTGGCTCGTTCAGTTCCGCGAACAATTGCCGCGTTCAATCGCGCGCCATCCAGCCGCAACTGACTCCCGATTTCCACCCAGTAAATGGGGATGCCTGTGTCCTGACAGACGATCATGTCTTTGGCGCGGCCCAATGCGATCGATTGCAAGTAATGGGAAAAAATGCGCCGCGCCACCTCGGTCGTTTCACACGCCGCCGCGCGCTCGATGGCCGCGACCACATCCGATGGAATTTCCTTGAGCGATTTGACGTAGAGATCGCTGCAGGTCTTCTCGACGAGCACGTAAAAATCATCCGGCACATCCATAAACAGGTGCTGCGCGCTCAAAGCTACACACCCGCCGATCGAGTTGGCCAACCATTTTTGCGCATGGGCAATTGATTGGCTTGCGCGCAGAAGATATTTGAGCCGATTCACGTCAGGCTGCTACGGAAGGCAGAATTCCAATGGCCGTAGCATCGAATGTGAGTTCGATCATTTGTTCCTGGTCGAGCCGCCCCTTGACCATCGGTAACGCGCTCACCCGATCGAACTGAAAGCCAGCGCCGTTTTGCGCGTGGGAATGCGCAGGGGCCACTGGCAGGCTTGCGCGTAGAAAATATTTGAGCCGACTCACGTCAGACTGCTACGGAACGCAAAACTCCAATGGCCGTAGCATCGAATGTGAGTTCGATCATTTGTTCCTGGTCGTGCCGCTCCTTGACCATTGGCAACGCGCTCGCCGGATAGAACTGAAAGCCAGCGCCGTTTTGCGCGTGGGAATGCGCAGGGCCACTGGCAGGCTTGCGCGTAGAAAATATTTGAGCCGACTCACGTCAGACTGCTACGGAACGCAAAACTCCAATGGCCGTAGCATCGAATGTGAGTTCGATCATTTGTTTCTGGTCGAGCCGCTCCTTGACCATCTGCGACGCGCTC
>JBFMDG010000758.1:0-3584 GCA_040754135.1 Verrucomicrobiota bacterium | reverse complement strand
GCAATCGAACACATGAGCCTGGATATCACCATCGAGTATTGCACGGCTTGAAATTACGAGCCGCATGCCGTCGGTCTGACGGACAAACTCCTCAAACTCAAGCAGCACATCCGGTCGCTGAAACTGATTCCTTCCGGTGGCGGCGCATTTGAAGTCACGGTCAATGGCAAGACCGTGCATTCGAAACTTCAGACGGGGCAATTTCCAGATCCCGATGCGCTGGTCAAAGCCGTGAGAAGCTTGCGCTGATGGACTGGCGGGGCGCGACCCGCCAAATCCTGATCCAGGTTTTCATGCGCAGCGATTTTACAGGAAAACTCCCCCTTTTGCTGGAATCGACGGCAAGAGCGACCATAGGCGCGATTCGCGGCGCTCGGAAGTAAGCGCGAAAATCCAGAGCGGGAGAGCGGCAATGCGGGAAAATCCAGATTGAATGTTCCTTGAGCCCGGTTATTCTTTCCCGGCGCTTGGAGAGTGAAGGGTGCCTGGTGGCCCTCGCGGTCTTCAAAACCGTTGTCGGTTCGTTGCACGGGCCGAGGTAGGTTCGATTCCTACCCTCTCCGCCATTCTTCAGCTGCTCCTCTTCCAGCGATTTTTTGATGCGACTCTTGCGATCTTCGCTTTGCTTTCCGAGGTAAAACTTTCCCTGGCTGTGTGGCGTCGCGTTCGCTAAAACATCTGCATGACCCGCCACAAGTACTCCCGCCGTGAGATGCTCAAGTTCGCCTCCCTTTTTGTGGTCACCACTCCCGCAATCACGCGCGCTTGCAGAGGCGCGGAAGCCTCGGCTTCGGCCTCAGCCTCGACATCGAATACGCCCGGCCGCGTTTCGGGACAACCGCAAGCCGCCGAAGTCGGGCACGCCATCCTGCGCGAGGGCGGCAATGCCATCGATGCGATCGTCGCCGCCGCATTGACGGCCGGTGTGGTCGCACCGAACAGCTGTGGCATCGGTGGTTATGGCGGACACATGGTTTTATCGGTGAACGATGGCAAAAAAATCATCGCCATTGATTTCAACAGCACGGCTCCATCCGCGGCCAGCGAAGTGATGTTCGCCGCCGATGCCGCCGGCAATGTGCCTGGGAGAATCCATGAACACGGCTGGCTGGCCGCGGGCGTGCCGGGGACTCTGGCCGGCTTGCAATTGGTCCTCGATCGCTTCGGCACGCGCTCGTTTCGCGAAGTCGCCGCTCCGGCCATCCGTTTTGCTCGAGACGGTTTTCGCGTGAGCGATGGCTTTGCCCGCGCCACCAAAGCCATGGCCGCGCAATTGCGCAAAGATGTTGGCTCATCGCAATGGCTGTTGAAGAACGGCGAGCCGCTCGTAGCGGGCGATCAATACCGCAATCCGGCTCTTGGCGAAATGCTGGCCGCGCTGGCCGCGGACAATTCAGTGAAATCTTTTTACAACGGCGCCATCGCCCAAAAAATCGCGGAGGCATTTCGGAAAAATGGCGGGCTGGTTACCACGAGCGACCTGGCGGCCTACCGCGCGCGGGAGGTGCCCTGCCTCGAATTGAGCTGGGGCGAATTCCATCTTCACACCGCGCCCCTCACGGCCGGAGGGCTGACGCTCTTGCAGGCATTGACGTTTTTAAAAGAATTGAAGTGGATGGAGATGGCGGCGGGACCGGCGCGGAGCCATGCGCTGATCGAAGCGTTGCGCATCGCCTGGAAAGATCGCCTCGAATTTCTCGGCGACCCGGATCACGCAAAAATTCCGGTGAACCGGCTGCTTTCATCCGATTACGCCAAAACGATGGTGGAGAAAGTCCGTGGCGCGGTGAAAAATCAAAAGGCGCTCGCCTGGTCCACCGTTCCGCGACCGGCGACGGGAACGATTCATTTGAACAGCGTCGATCGCAAAGGCAACGCCGTGGCGCTGACGTTGACGCACGGCAATGCGTTCGGCGCTTGCGTGACCGTCGATGACCTCGGCCTGACACTTGGCCATGGCATGTCGCGCTTTGATCCGCGGCCGGGACATCCGAATTCGCCCGGACCGAACAAACGTCCGCTGCATAACATGTGTCCGACGATCGTGACGCGAAACGGCCGGCCTGTGCTGGTGATTGGCGGCACGGGCGGGCGCATGATTCCGAACGCGATTTTCAATGTGCTGACAGAATTTCTGACGTCTGGCGCAACGATGGAACAGGCCATCAACGCGCCGCGTTGCCATACCGAAGGGACGCTCGATTTGCGATTGGAAAGCCGCTGGCCGGCAAATGAAGTCGAGTATTTGAAAACGGCCGGTTACCAGATCAAAATCGGTGCGAGCGCAACGGTGCACGCGCTGGCCCTCGACTCTTCCGGCGGACCCATTCGCGCCGCGTCGCGTTAAATTAGATTAAATTCGAGGGCGTTCGAAGCCATTGACGCGCCCAAGGGTTGCGCGGCTCGCACCTTTCCCCTTCCCTTTCCGGCCATGCGCATTAGGTTCCAAACCGGAAAGGAATGTGATCATGAACGTCGATCTTGAAACACTTTCAGGCCTTGCCAGCCAACTGCGCATTCACTCGATCGCATCGACCACCGCCGCAGGCAGCGGGCATCCGACCTCCTGTTGTTCCGCTGCGGAACTGGTCGCAGCACTCTTCTTCGGTCACATGCGTTTTGATCCGAAGAATCCGCGCCACCCGAACAATGATCGGTTCATACTTTCGAAAGGGCACGCTGCGCCGTTGCTCTATGCGGTCTGGGCTGAGCTCGGTTTTCTTCCGCAATCCGAGCTGGTTCATTTGCGTGAATTGAACAGCGAACTGGAAGGGCATCCGACACCGCGCCTGCCATTTGTCGATGTGGCCACGGGATCTTTGGGGCAGGGATTGAGCGTGGGTGTGGGGATGGCTTTGAGCGCAGAGCTGGACGGACTCGATTTTCGAACTTACGTGCTGATCGGAGATGGCGAATGCGCGGAAGGGAGTGTATGGGAAGCGGCTTCTTTGGCCGGTCTCCATGACTTGAACAATTTGATTGCTTTGATCGATGTGAATCGGCTCGGGCAAAGCCAGGAAACCGCGTTTGGGCATGATCTGGACGTTTACCAAAAGCGGTTCGAGGCGTTCAACTGGCGAACGGAAGTCATCGACGGGCATGATCTCGAGGAGATTCTCGAAGTGCTGGCCGCGGCCGGCCTGGGGGATCAACCGCTGGCGATCATTGCCAGGACTTACAAAGGCGCCGGGATTTCGTTTCTCCAGGACAAAGACGGCTGGCATGGGAAAACGCTCTCGAAAGAAGAAGCGGAGCGCGCCATTGCCGAACTGAAGCCGCGCGCGCGCTCGGGCCTGAATCTGCCCATTCCGCCGCCGGCAGAAATTGCGCTGCCGCATTTTGAAACGAGCACTGAGTTCCCGCCGATTTCCTATCGTCCTGGCGAAAATGTAGCGACGCGTGAAGCGTATGGAAATGCTTTGGCGCGCATTGGCAGTGTGGAGAAGCGCATCGTCGCTTTGGACGGCGACACGAAGAACTCGACCTACTCGGAGAAGTTTTTGAAAAAATTTCCGAACCGGTTCACGGAATGTTTTATTGCCGAACAAAACATGGTGGGAGTCGCCACGGGTTTGGCGGCGCGC
>JBFMDG010000757.1:0-3585 GCA_040754135.1 Verrucomicrobiota bacterium | reverse complement strand
GAACGCAACTCGATTACGTGTTGCATCTCAATAAGCCGGTCGCATCGGCGCAACTGGTGGCGCGCGACAAGACGGTCATTCCGCTGACAACCGATGCGGCGCAGGGAAACCAGGCCCGCGCGGCGTTCAAGCTTGAGAAGAGCGATCGCTATGAATTGCGGTTGGTGGATCATGAAGGGCGCACGAACAAGATCCCGGCGCGATTTGATATTGCGGTGCTCACCAATCGCGCGCCGGAATTGAAGTTTGCTTTTCCTCGGGGCGATCAGCGCGTTTCCCCCATTCAGGAAATGTCCTTTCAAGCTGAAGCCTGGGATGATTTCGGGTTGAAATCCTACGGCCTGGCCTATGCCGTCCCGGGAGAAGAGCCGAGCTTCATCGAGCTCGGCGGCGCGGCGGCGGCACAACAAAAACAAAAACTCTCGCACCTCCTTGCTTTGGAACAACTCGGCATGGAACCGAATCAACTCGTCTCCTATTTCCTTTGGGCCGACGATATCGGGCCTGATGGCCAGGTGCGGCGCACGGCCAGCGATTTGTTTTTTGCCGAAGTCCGTCCGCTCGAGGAAATCTTTCGCGAAGCGCAGGCGCCTTCGGGCGGCGAAAGCCAACAGGGAGAGGGGCAGGAAAGCCCGGCCTCGCGTTTGGCGGAAATGCAGAAGGAGATCATTACCGCCACGTGGAATATCAAGCGGCGTTCCAGTGGCTCCATTCTCAACACGAATACCAGCGGTTCCAAAACCTCCAAATTGCCTGCCAATTACAAAAAGGATGTCGAGACGGTCCGGGAAGCGCAGGAGAAAGGGCTCGATATGCTTCAGGAAATGCAGGCGCGCAGCGAAGATCCGCAAGTGACCCAGCTGGTCACGCAAGTCGAAGATGAAATGAACAAGGCGGTGGAACACTTGCTCCGCGCGGAGGATAAGCCCGCCGAGTTGTCACCCGCGGTAAAGGCCGAGCAGGCGGCTTATCAAGCGCTGCTCAAATTGCAGGCGCGTGAATACAGTGTTTCCCGCAATCGCAGTCAACGCGGTGGCGGACGTGGCGGCAGCGCCAACCAAAGGCAGCTCGATCAACTCGAATTGAAACAGGAGGAGGACCGATACGAAACCCAGAGTCAGGCCAATCCGCAAATGAGCGCCGAGCAACGCGAACAATTGCAGGTCCTGAATCGCCTCAAAGAATTGGCGCGCCGGCAGCAGGATTTGAATGAACGGCTCAAGGAACTCCAGACCGCTCTCCAGGAAGCGCGCACCGAAGCCGAACGCGAAGAGCTCCGCAAACAATTGAAACGGTTGCGGGAAGAAGAGCGGGAAATGTTGGCGGATGTTGACGAGCTTCGCCAACGCATGGATCAACCGCAAAACCAATCGCGCATGGCCGAGTCGCGTCAGCAATTGGAAGAATCGCGCGAGCAAATTCAACAGGCGGCCCAGGCCCTCGAACAGGATCAGGTCGCGCAGGCCTTGAGTTCGGGCACACGCGCGCAAAGGGAATTGCAACAACTGCGCGACGATTTTCGCAAGGAAACCTCGAACCAGTTCGCCGAGGATATGCGCCAGATGCGGCAACAAGCGCGGCAGCTTGCCGAGAAACAGGAGGAGATCGGAAAGAACCTCGAATCGATCGCCGATCCCAAGCGCAAATCGTTGAGTAATTCGGCCGAAACCCAACAGGTCGCCGAGCAATTGCAGCAGCAAAAATCGACCATGACCAACGTCCTGGAACAGATTCGGCAGGTGAGCGAGCAATCCGAGATTGCCGAGCCTCTCCTTTCCAGCCAGCTCTATGACACGTTGCGCCAGGCCAATCAGAATGAAGCCAAAAACCTCGAAACCTTGCGGCGCGAACTCGAAGAGAGCGGCATGTTGACCCGGTCGATCAATCAGATGATCAAAGATCCCGACGCCCAAACCGGGGAACGTTCCGTGGATGTGCTGAATGAGTTGCTTCGCCAGAATTTCCTGCCGCAAGCCGGCCGCACCGAAGAGCGCATGCGGCAGTCGGTCAATGAATTGAAAGAACGTGTCGAACGCGCCGCCGGCAGTGTGTTGGGCGATGACACCGAAGCGTTGCGCCTGGCCAAACGCGAACTCGACGAATTGACCCGGCAACTCGAACAGGAGATTGCCCAGGCCGATCCAAATCAGCGAACCAATTCACAATCCGCACTTCAAAGCGGACAGGAATCGGGCGGGCAGCAAGGCAACGATCCCAATCAGGCTTCCGGCCAAAACCCCCAGGAACTCGCCGGCAATCAATCGGGCGATTCTCAAACACAAGGCAATCAGCCCGGCTCGCGTGAAAGCAACCCGTCGGGCGAAGCCAATTCGCGCGAAGGAAATCAACCTGGTCAATCCACACAATCCGGCCAGCGTCAGGGTCAGGGGCAGGCATCGCGAGAAAATCAAAATGAAGCTCAAGGAAATCGCGAGGGCCAGGCGAATGGCGGACAGGGACAAAGACCCGGACAACAAGCTTCAGGGCAGGGGGGCGAACGCAATCAGGAACAAGCCAACGCCAATTCGCCGCAAGGTCAGAATCAACAAGGCCAGAATCAAGGCAATCGAGGCAATCAAGGACAGGGCGGCGGCGAACGCCAAGGCAACTCACCCGGCCAAAATCCAGGCCAGCAAAATGCCGGCGATGGGCAAGGTGAACTGGCCCGGCGCGGCGGCCAATCCGGTCCGTCCGGACCGCGCGGTGGCGGCGATGGTAACGAGCGCTTGGGTCCGTTGCGCCAGTTGCTCGAAGGCGGCGGGCCGGGTGGAAACTCGGGTCCATTGACCGGTCCAGAATTTTCTGAGTGGTCCGATCGATTGCGCGAAGTCGAGGAGATGATCGAAATTCCTGAACTGCGCGCCGAAGTTGCCCGTGTTCGCGATCGCGCGCGCGCGGTGCGGGCCGAATTCAAACGTCACAGCAAAGAACCTCAGTGGGGTCTCGTTCGGATGGAGATCGCCGGTCCATTGGTGGAGGTGCGCAATCGTGTAATTGAAGAATTAGCCCGTCGCGAATCGAGTGATTCACTGGTGCCCATCGACCGCGATCCGGTCCCGCGCAAATTTTCCGAATTGGTGCGTGAGTATTACGAGAAACTCAGCAGCGCCCCCGTCACGGAAAAGAAATAGACTTCCTTCTTATCAGCCGCGGGTTCCAGCCAGGACGGCTGCGCGACGTGGCGGACCCAGTCCCCCGGATTATGGAGTGCGCCGGCAGAACGAAGTGGCGACGGCGCTTTGGTCACGGCCGCGCGTGTGGGTAAATCCTGTGTCGGGAGTTGGCCAAAGCGGTGTCGCGCTGGCGCTTTGCCACCGCAGTCCATGACGCGTGCAATATGCGGCAGGCGCTTTGGATAAAGGACCGCTTTTGGAGTGCGCCGACAGAACGAAGTGGCGACGGCGCTGTGGCCTGCGCGGCACGCGACAGTAAATCCAATGCGTTGGGAGTTGGCCAAAGCGGTGTCGCGCTGGCGCTTTGCCACCGCAGTCCATGGACGCGTGTGGTATGCGCCAGGCGCTTTGGATAAAGGATCGTTTTTGGAGTGCGCCGACAGAACGAAGTGGCGACGGCGCTGTGGCCTGC
>JBFMDG010000756.1:0-3590 GCA_040754135.1 Verrucomicrobiota bacterium | reverse complement strand
GAACTGCGGCATTTGGTGAGGATTCTCGGAGGGTAAGACCGAATCCCAAGCGCGTTTGCGTTTGCCCATTCGAAGAATTGATTCCGGCAGGGTGTTCAAAAAATTCGTTACCTTCGGTTGAATTTTTCCCTTGGAAGGAGCGGAAACGCGTTCTGCTCAAAACGCTTTTCCAGAAAGGCCATTTATGAAAACGAAATTTGCAGCGGCAATCCTCGCCTTCCTCATCGGCAGCTGGTCCCACTGCGCTGGATCGGTCGTCTCACCTGCAGTGCGCGAATCCATCGGGCTGAGTATCCGGGGGAAAGGATTGGAAATCTCGCGCATCGCTTATGGACAGAGCCGGTTCGTTGCTGTGGGCCAAACCGGGCTCATCTTAAATTCACCAGACGGACGGGTTTGGCGGCAGGTTCAGTCGGGCACGATTGCGTCACTCCGCGCGATCGCATTTGGCGAGGGTTTGTTCGTCGCGGTGGGCAACTTCGGAATCATTCTAACTTCTCCTGACGGCATTCGTTGGACCGAGCGTGGTTTGAAAGAATCGTCTTGTCTGGCTGATGTTACGCGCGGCAAAAGACTGTTCGTGGCGGTTGGTGAAAACGGCGGCATCGTCACTTCCGCCGACGGATTGACTTGGACAAAACGTGCGAGCGGAACTTCCGCCAGGCTCTGCTCGGTAACGTTCGGCCGTGATCAGTTTGTCGCTGTTGGCACAGGTGGAACCATTCTCCACTCGAAAAATGCACGCGCATGGACGAGGCGTTATTCCGGGAGTTCCCGCGATCTGAAGCGTATCACATTTGAACAGGACCAGTTTGTGATAGCCGCGAGCAAAGGTTTTCGGCTAATTTCTGCCGACGGTCACTCATGGGTGGAACGCAACTTTGATTCTCTGGAGACCGTCACTGGAGCCGTTGAAGTTCCGCCCAAGACGACAAGACCATGAGCAGCGCGAGTTCCACTTGTCCTTCCTGCGGAACCGTTCTCTCGAAAAACGCCCCGCGTGGACTCTGCGCGAAATGCCTGCTGGTAGTCGGCCTGGATTCACCCACTGAAAAGGAGACTTCCGTGGCGGGGCAGGTGCCGGAGAATTTGAATCAGAATCCGCCCATACCGTTCTCGCGCCTACGCTATTTTGGAGATTACGAATTGATCGAGGAAATAGGCCGCGGGGGCATGGGCCTCGTTTTCAAGGCGCGGCAAGTGAGCCTGAACCGACTGGTTGCAGTCAAACTGATCAGTTCCGGAACGCTGGCTACTGAGGTGCTGGTGAAACGGTTTAAGGCAGAAGCGGAAACCGCGGCCAGTCTTTCGCATCCGAATATCGTGCCGATTTACGAAATCGGAGAACATGACGGCCAGCACTACTTCAGCATGGGGTTAATAGAAGGACCTACCTTGCGCGAGTTGCTTCTGGCGCGTCGGAGATGGAGCAGCCAACGGAAATCTCCCCATGCCCATGACCACTCCAGTGCCCCAACAGCGTCCGATGAGGTATTGAACGGGGAGATCGAACCACGCGAGGCGGTTCGGCTCATGATCATAATTGCGCGGGCCGTGCATTACGCGCATCAAAGGGGAGTGCTGCACAGGGACATCAAGCCCGGCAATATTCTGCTCGACTCAGCCAGGCAACCGCACCTGACGGATTTTGGTTTGGCAAAGTTGATCGAGAAAGAAAGTACCATCACACACACTCACGCGGTGCTCGGCACGCCGGCCTACATGGCACCCGAACAGGCCCGCGGAGACACCAAAAATGTAACCACCGCAGTCGATGTGTATGGACTCGGCGCGGTGCTGTACGAGACGCTGACCGGTTCTCCGCCCTTTGCGGGAGGCACCTCGATGGAAACGATCCGGCAAGTCTTGGAGCTGGAGCCGCGCCGGCCATCCCATTTGAACCCGAGAATTGATCGCGATTTGGAGACAATTTGCCTGAAATGTCTGGAGAAACTTCCGGAGCACCGCTATGCCTCGGCAGACGCGTTGGTGGATGACTTGGAGCGCTGGTGCGCGGCCGAGCCCATTGAGGCGCGGCGTGCTGGAACCGGCGAACGGCTGATAAAATGGACTCGGCGCAAACCGGTGGTGGCCGCGTTGACTGGCAGCCTCGCGCTCGTGGCTGTGATTGGATTGCTGGCGGTGGTGTGGCAATGGCGTCGGGCGGAAGCAGCGCGACGAGAGGCGATCCAAAGAGCGGCGGACGAACAAAAAGCCCGCACCCGGCTGGCCGAGACGATTTCCGAACTGGAAATCCAAAAAGCTCAGGAACAATTAGCGCAAGGCCAGGGATCGATGGCTCTGGCGCGATTGGCGCGTGTGCTCCGCGATAGTCCAACGAATCAATTAGCGGCCAGCCGGATTGTCGCTGCTCTTTCCGATCGCAATTTTGTTTGGCCGCTCACCGATCCGATTCGGCTCACCAATCGCGTGACAAGTCAAAGATTAAGCCTTGATGGGCGTTTTGTGATGACCCAGACGTGGGACACGGTGGAAGTGTGGAACGCATTGACCGGTAAAGCAGCAGGCCCTCCGCTGCGTTTTGAGGGCCCGATCATATGGGCTGATATTTCTTCGGATGGCGAGCGCGTGGCAATTTACGCGCGAGACAAAGTCCTTGATCCGCGCATTTGGGAGGTTCGTTCCGGTGCGATTCTCGCGACATTGAAAGTTTTCACTGACGAGCAGAGGCAGTTAGTGAGCCGAATGGGCTTCGGAGTGAGCGGAATGGAGCTTTCTCCGGATGGCTTGTGGTTACTCACGGTTTCTCGAGTGAACTCAAGCAGCGCTGCAACGATCTGGGATGCCCGCACAGGCGCTCAACTTTTCTCTCACAATCAGGACTGTACTTTTGCGAAGTTCTCGCGGGATGGCCGCAAAGTGCTCTTGTTCACTTACGAAGGAATCAGCCGCTGGAACCCCCTCACGGGCGAGCAGGAAAAAATCGCACCGGCATCGATGCGAAGCATGGAATTAAGTCCGGATGAACAATGGGCTTTTTCAAAGGAAGGATTTTTCGTTCACATTCGTGAAGCAGCCACAGGCCGGAGTTTGCCCGAGCTCCTGGTGCACAATGGCCTTATTAACTCCATCCGTTTCAGCCCGGACCATCAGCGTGTGGTCACTGTTTCGTCGGATTGGACTGGCCGCATTTGGGATTTTCAAAGCGGGCTGGGGCTCGGCCAGCCATTGCAACACGCCGGTGCAGTCCAGCATGGGACTTTCAGCCCGGATGGCCGGCTGGTTGCGACGGCCTCGCACGACAAGACAGCGCGCATCTGGGATGCGCACACGGGAATTCCTCTGGTGGAACCGATCCGTCATGACAGACCCGTTGTGTTTGTCGATTTCAGTCCGGACGGTCAGCGTCTTTTGACGGTCACAACCAATACCATTCGCCTCTGGCATGTTGGGGTGGACGCGTTTCAGGCCTGGGCCAGCTCGGCGATCCGTTCCCAACGGACAATATAGGTCATCCGAAGTTATTCACGGATGGCGAGGAAAGCGCAGCGAGATCATTCGCCGCAGCCAGCGGTGAATAACTTCGCCGCCGCGAAAAATTGCCGCCCGATTTGGATGGCGAGCGCTGC
>JBFMDG010000755.1:0-3601 GCA_040754135.1 Verrucomicrobiota bacterium | reverse complement strand
GAGCCACCAGTTTCAACAGCTGGATTGCGAGATTCTTGTCGGCGTCCGGTTTCGGTTCGGCCGGTGTCCGGCTGTCCATCACCAGGCTCATGATTTTTTTGCGCGTGGCCTTTTCCTCTCCAAAAATTTCAATGGTGTTGCCGTAACTCTTGCTCATTTTCTGACCGTCCGTGCCAGGCACCACGGCCACCTCCTCGCGGATCTGCGGCTCCGGAATGACGAACGTGTCGCCGTACGTCTGGTTAAACTTGATGGCAATATCGCGGGTGACTTCCACGTGCTGTTTTTGGTCGCGACCTACAGGAACTATGTTCGAATCGTAAATCAAAATGTCAGCCGCCATTAAAACCGGATAGGCAAACAAACCGTGATTGGGCGAAACTCCGCGGGCAATTTTGTCTTTATAGCTGTGGCAGCGCTCCAACAGTCCCATCGGTGTAACGGTCGTAAGCAACCAGGTCAGTTCTGTTACTTCGGGCACGTCGGATTGGCGGAAAAAGACCGATTTGGCGGGGTCGAGTCCGCAGGCCAGAAAATCCAGCGCCACATCCAAGGTGTTTTTTCGCCGCTGTTCAGCATCGAACAACGAAGTCATCGAATGATAATTGGCGATGAAATAGTAGGCTTCACCCTGGTGTTGAAGCTCGATCGCCGGCTTCATCATCCCAAAATAATTTCCGAGATGCAGTGCGCCGGAAGGTTGAATGCCCGATAAAATTCGCATGCGAGGGAAAATACTATGGGAACTCAATTAGAAAAGCCGGAAAGCCGGAAAGGCGTCTGTCTGAGTCCGAATTTAAATGCTGTGCCGTGCTGCGAAGGCAAATGGCGCCCGATATTCTCGGGGATTCCGGAAGCGGTTCACGCGAGCAATGGCCGCACGACTTCGCCGTGAACATCTGTTAATCGGAAATCGCGTCCTTGAAAGCGAAAGGTCAGCCGGGTGTGATCGAACCCGAGCAAGTGCAGCAATGTGGCGTGCAGATCGTGGACATGCACTTTGTCCTTGGTGGCGTTGAATCCAAATTCATCCGATTCGCCAAAGATCAGGCCGGGCTTGAGTCCTCCGCCGGCCAGCCACATGGTGAAGCAATTTGGATGATGATCGCGCCCGTCATTGCCTCCCTGCACCATGGGTGTGCGGCCAAATTCGCCGCCCCAGATGACAAGGGTGTCATCGAGCAAGCCGCGTTGTTTCAGATCTTTCACCAGCGCCGCGCTGGCTTGATCGGTGTTCTGGCAATTCTTTTTCAAATCGTTCACCAGATTGCCATGTTGATCCCAGGCTTCATGGAAAATCTGCACGAAACGCACGCCGCGTTCGATCAGGCGCCGGGCGAGCAGACAGGCATTGGCGTAAGTCGGCTTGCCCGGTTCGGCGCCGTACATTTCGAGCGTTTCTTTTGATTCTTTGGTGATGTCCATCAGTTCAGGCGCGCTGGTTTGCATGCGAAAAGCCATCTCGAAAGCGCTGATGCGCGCCGCGATTTCAGGGTCCCCCATGGCGCCAAGACGCTTTTGATTGAGGCGATTGATCGTCTCGATTGAATCGCGCTGCATTTCGCGATCGACTCCTTTTGGATTCGAAAGGTAAAGCACCGGATCTCCGCCCGTGCGGAACATGGTTCCGCCAAAGACCGTGGGAAGAAAGCCTGGTCCCCAGTTCGAGCTTCCGCCGCTCGGCCCCTTGCTGCCGGTGCTGAAAACAACGTAGGCCGGGAGATCTTGCGCTTCGCTGCCGAGCCCATAAATCGTCCATGCGCCAAAACTCGGACGCCCGAATTGCTGCGCGCCCGTGTTCATAAAAATCTGCGCGGGCGCGTGGTTGAACGCATCGGTGTGCATCGATTTCACGATCGTGAGGTCGTCCACGACCTTCGCGAGATGGGGAAGCAACTCGGAGAGTTCCGCTCCGCACTGTCCATGGCGGGCAAATTTGAACTTCGGCCCGAGCAGTGTGGAACTGGGATTGATAAAAGCGGCGCGATAATCCTTCACCAGCTCGGCCGGCGGCAGCTTGCCGTTCCAGCGAGCCAGCTCCGGTTTGTGGTCGAACAGTTCGAGATGACTCGGCGCTCCCGCTTGAAACAAAAAAATCACGCGCTTGGCTTTCGCAGAAAAGTGCGGCTGCTTGGGCGCGATGGGATTTTCCGCGAGCCGCGGTGCCGAAGCGCGCGCCGCCAGGAGCGGTTCGGACAACAGCGACTTCAAGGCAATTGCGCCCAGGCCGACGCCGCATTGTTTAAAAAACCAGCGGCGTGTGACGTGTTCGCGGTAAGCGGCAAGGATGTGTTCCGGTGGCATCATACTCTTGGTGGATTTTCGGGCATTCAAACTCAATGCAATGCGCGGCCGAAGGGGCGGCGAAATGAGGGATTATCCGTGCTGTGCATTCCGCTTGCGCCGCGGCGCGGGTCATGGAAAAAACTCGATTTCATTCGGGATTCATTGGTTTTTGAAGCTGGGGAGGTTATCACAAACTGTGATAACCTCCAGAGTCCTCGGGTCCCGAGGCGGTTGATGGCTTCCGCCTTCGTGTGAAAAATAATCAGCCTTATCATAGCTGGAAAATCCTCTAATATTTCGCGCATGAAAAGGGAAAGGGCGTTTCTTCGGCCGGAAAATCTCGAGGGTCGTATCCATGTTATTCGAGGTCAGAAGGTGATTCTGGATGTTGATTTGGCGGAACTGTACGGGGTCAAAACCATGGCTCTGAACCAGGCGGTCAAACGCAATCGCAAACGGTTTCCAGCGCGTTTCGTGTTCCGTCTTACCGCCAAAGAAAAACGGGAGGTTATCACAAATTGTGATTACCTGGCGCCGCTCAAATATTCGCCGGTGACACCTTTGGCGTTCACGGAGCATGGAGCGTTGATGGCCGCCACCGTTCTGAACAGCGATCGCGCCACACAAATGAGTGTTCATCTGATCGAAGCTTTTCGCTTGCGCAATCTCGTTTCGGATCGCAAGGAGCTGATGCGACAATTGGCTCTTCTCGAGCGTAAACTGGTGACCCACGACGAGAGCATCCGCGACATTTTTTTGATTCTGGAGCAAATGTTGTCGCATCCGAACGATCCCGAACGCGAGATGGGTTTTCACACGCAAATGGCTCGTCCGGCTCTCCCGGCCAAGTTGGCTCGCGCGCGATCGGACTAACGACAGATCCGCGGAGCGCCGGACTTGCATTGGCGGCGGATGGCTATTCTTTCGTAATCGTTTCATCCAGGTTCAATATCACGCGCGCCAGGGCCGTGTAGGCCGCGAGCTGAGTTGGAGTGGACCCCGTTGGAATTTGGGCTGGCGGTATTTCCGATTTCCCGGTGGCGAGTTCCGCGGCGTGCACCCATCCTTCCGCAATCCGTTGCTGTTGCCGTTGCACAAACTCAATCAACTCCTTCGTCTCCTCGCGTGTGGGCGGGCGCGCCACACAAGCGCGAAACGCGTAAAGGACGCGCTCGGCATCCGTGCCGCCGCCATTCTCCAGAGTGCGCAGGGCGAGCGCCTGAGCGCATTCTAAGAACAAGACTTCGTTCAAAGTGGTCAGCGCCTGCAGCGGGGTGTTCGATCGCGCGCGCCGGACACACGAAAAATCCCCATT
>JBFMDG010000754.1:0-3601 GCA_040754135.1 Verrucomicrobiota bacterium | reverse complement strand
TTGCGGCCTCGTCGCGGGTCGTGCTTCAGGGTTTCTGGTGGGATTACTGGAACAATCGGTATCCGAGCAATTGGTCAACTTATCTGGCCGATCTGGCGCCCCGGCTCCGGGAACTGGGCATTGACGCCGTCTGGATCCCGCCCACGATCAAGAACAAAAATGCCACCGGTTCGGTCGGCTACGCTCCATTCGATCATTACGATCTCGGGGATAAATTCCAGGGCGGCGCCACCGCAACGCGCATGGGAACCAAAGATGATCTCCTCCGCGCGGTTGCGGTCCTGCACGCCAATGGCATCGAGGTCATCCAGGATGTGGTCTGGAATCACATGAATGGCGCCGGATCACAAACCGGCGCCGGCGGTTCCGATCCCGTAGCGCCCGGCAACAAATTCAAAACGTTCCGCTACTCCGCTTGGGTCACTCCCGCTCTCGCTGAAGATGCCGCAAACTACGGAGCGCGCCGCGGTCGCTTCCCCAAAAACTGGCAAAACTTTCATCCCAATCCCGATCACAATTCCAATAGCGACGACATCTCAGGCGAATGGTTCGGCCCCGATATTTGTTATTGGCGCGGGGCTATCGGTCAAAGCAGCATTTCCAGCTACAACCCTCCCCAAGCACTCGATTACATGCGCAACCAAATGCGGGCCTGGTCCATTTGGTTGAAAAAACAAACGGGCGTGGACGGATTTCGCATCGACGCGGTCAAGCACTTCGAGCCATGGGTGACGAAGGATTTTATCTGGAATCTCGCATTCAATGCGGGATTCGCATCCGGTGGCGCCGACATGTATGCGGTCGGCGAATTCATCGGCAGCAAGGACCAGATCGACAGTTGGGTGGATGCGGCCAACAACAGCGATGGGTTCACCGATGTTGTGGGTACGTTTGATGTCTCTTTGCGGAGCGCGTTGAAATCAATGATCGACAGTCAGGGCAGTTTCGACATCGGTTCCATTCCGTCAGCGCAACAAAATCGCCGCAGCCGCACCGCGCCTTTTGTGAACAGCCACGACACTTTCCGGCCTCGGCTGAGCAGTTCGGGAAATTACATCGGTTGGGACACGGCCAACGAACTCGGCGGCCACGTTGAACCCGGCGACGCTCGAATCCAGGCCGCTTATGCGGTGATCTGCGCGGTGGATGGTTCGCCCACGATCTTTTTCGAGGACTTGTTCGACATCGGCACGACGGGCAAGCGCTGGACCCATTCGCCCACAAATCGCGTTGATCTGCCGGCGCGCGAGTGGCTCGCGAACCTGCTCTGGTGTCATCGCAACCTGCGCTTCAAACAAGGCGCTTACAAAGTTCGGTGGCAAGGGCAGGATCTGCTCGTGATCGAACGGAGCGCGCGTGCGCTCGTGGGCATCAACGATTCGTGGAACCAGTGGCAGTCCGCCAATGTTCAGACCGATTTTGGCCCGAACGTGGTTTTGCGCGATTACTCCTCTGCCAATGCAACCGAGGCTCGCACCGATGCCAGCGGGCGATTCATCATGCGCGTTCCGCCGTGCGACGGATCAAATCCGCGCCGCGGCTACAGCGTTTGGGCTCCGGTGGAATGGATCGCGCCGGCGCCGCGTCCCAGCCGCACGACCACTCAGGAATGGGAAATGGCGGATGATCTCGGGGACTCTCACAACAGTTCATTGCGGCAAGGCGGCGCGCTGCCCGCCAACTCGACTGCTTTACGCAACGTCGGGCGGATCTGGCCGGCCGCAGGAGAACCAATGCGCGTCGATGTTTTTTTGCAGCGCTCCGGAAACGAAGTTGAATTTCGGCTGGTGCATCCCACGGGCAAAATCGAATCGGCCCGCGGCGCAGCGAATTTCACGTTCAACACCACTCCCGATCGCATGGGGTATCACCTGCTGCAGTTGCGCAACACCACCACGGCCAATGATGCGCAAACAGTTTGGGTGAAAGTGAATTACACCGGCGTCACAGATCTGCATGCCACGATTCCCACGATTGTGCAGGCCCCGCAGAATCAGGCAGTCGTAGTGGGATCGGACGTAACATTGCGTGTCGAAGCGAGCGCGCGACCAGCGCCGTCACTGCAGTGGACGCGCCATGGCCTCGCCATTCCGAATGCGACGAATTCCGTTTTGACCTTGTCCAATGTGCGCATGGAAGATGCCGGTGAGTATGCCGTGCGCATCACCAATGAAGCGGGGGTGATCACGACGCAACCCGTGGAAGTGCTGGTGCACGCGATGGCCAGCGCCCGGCTTCGCGCTGTTCGGGCGGGGGAGAGCGCCATTCAAATCGAGGTGATGGAACAAATGGGATTGCGCTATGTGGTGGAACGTTCGAGCGACTTTGTCGATTGGCTGCCCATTCGCACCAACGCCGCGCCCTTCGCCATCACGGAATCCATCGGGAACGACCGGCTTTTTTATCGGGCGCGATTTCAAGAGTAACCTTGCCCCTCGGCGCTGACTCTTGATTCCAATGCCATTTTTCATTGGCCTGACCCGCGGCGGAATCGGTTCTATTTTGTGTTAGCCCGAACCGCCCGTCATGTCATAGTCTGCCGATATCTCGAATGCAGCGTTCCATCCATCGACTGGAAAGAAGGGCTTGGCCCGGATTTCCGCAAAGGTTGCGCCGGTCTTTTTTGCCGTCAGCTGCCACCTTGAAACTCTCTGGATGACATGACGCCCACACCGAGGCATGCCCATTGGCTGGTCAGGATACTTATTCTGACGGGCGCGTATTTTATTTTGGGCCGGCTGGCGTTGATGCTGGCGATTCCACCGGGATTTGCGGCTCCGGTCTGGCCCGCGGCCGGCATTTCGCTGGCCGCACTGTTGTTGTGGGGTGGACGCTACTGGCCCGGTGTGGCGCTCGGCTCGGCGTTGCTGAACCTCACGATCGCCCTGGAAACCAATCCTGCCGGCTCGCTGTGGCAATCGTTGCAAGTCCCCATCATGATCAGCATCGGCGCCACCCTCCAGGCGGGTGCAGGCGCCTGGTTAATCCGGCGCGCCATCGGCTTTCCCAATAATCTCACGCGCGAGTCCGACATTCTGAAATTTCTCGCACTCGGCGGTCCGGTCAGTTGCCTGATCAATTCGGCCTGGAGCACGATCGGACTTTGGCTCCTCGGACGGATTGCTCTGCCGCAGTTGTTTTCGAACTGGTGGACCTGGTGGGTGGGCGACACGATTGGGGCCATCCTGGTCACACCGCTGCTGTTTTCCTGGGCGTTTGCTCGCGATTCGGTCTGGGAGCGGCGGAAATTCTCCGTCGCTCTCCCGTTGGGAATCACTTGTGTATTGGTGGTCTTCCTGTTTCTGATCACACGGAATTGGGAGCAGGAGCGGATGAAATTGGATTTCGAGCGGCGGACCGATCTGCTCGCGCAATTCATGGAGAGCGATTCCACGAAGTATATGGAAGTGCTGCGGCTGGCGGAAAGATTTTTGACTTCGGCGGACCAGAGCGATCGTGCGGCCTTCCGACATTTCCTTGAAGGCGTTTTCGAACGGTTTCCCGGCATTCAGGCGTTTTCCTGGAATCCATGGGTTCGGCAATCGGAGCGCTCGGCTTTTGAAACGCAAATGCGCGGCGAAGGCCTCGTTAATTTTCAAAT
>JBFMDG010000753.1:0-3634 GCA_040754135.1 Verrucomicrobiota bacterium | reverse complement strand
CGGTAAATTCGAGTTGATCGCCTTCGCGCAGGAAGCGCGGCGGGTTGGGTTGAATCATGAGTTCGCGCGAAGTGACGGCGCGAGCTTCGAGAAAGCCGGAGCGAAGCTGCCGATCGTGAGCGAAGCCAAGGAAACGCCATTCGGTGAGCGCTTCGGGCATGGTGAATTCAAAGCGCACAACCCCTTTTGAATCGGAACGCAAATGCGGGAAGAAAAACGCCGTTTCATTGAGATTCTTGCGGGCAGGAATTTGACTCCATTCGGGCTTGAGCTGTTCGGGAGGCGGTTCTGCGAGCAAGTTTGCTTTTGGAACGGGAGGGGGTGGGGCGCTGGGAGGTGTTGCGGCAGGAGCAATCTCCGGGTAAGGAGAAGCATTGTAATACCTCAATTGTGGCGGGAAGAAATCGCTATACGGCTGAGTGAAAGTGGGATATCGAAGATCGTCCCACGTAACCGGATCGTCCCAATCGTCCACAGCCACATCGAGCCAGAAGTTTCGATTCAGGAATTTGGGGGAAGAAGAAGCGTTCTGGTAGAAGAGTTGTTGGAAATGAAGTCCAAAAGAATCTTCCCAACTCGTTGTCTGACCTCGGGGACTGCCAAATCCGCGCGTCCATTCGGGTTTGCGAAACTCGT
This sequence comes from Verrucomicrobiota bacterium, assembly GCA_040754135.1. Taxonomy (GTDB): domain Bacteria; phylum Verrucomicrobiota; class Verrucomicrobiia; order Limisphaerales; family SIBE01; genus JBFMDG01. Next base: position 2,998 of record JBFMDG010000753.1, on the reverse strand, counting down.
CGAGCGCTGCGTCGTAAAGCGTCGCCACCATTTCGGCGCTGACCGGCTCGTGTTCATTGGTCTCGACGACCGCCGTCCAGGTTTCTTTTTGATCCGGGAGAAGTTTCGAGGTGAAGTGTTCCCAGCGCAGGTTGAACTCCTTGTTGATCCACGGCACATCCACTCGCAGCGAGCGCATGGCGGCGCGATTATCCCGAACCTGTGTGAGGTGGACGGTGAATCCGCCGCGGAGCGACTCATCGACCGAGAAGGCGAACCTTTGCTGTGTGCGCGCGGGATCGGTCCAAAAGCGCTGGAGGATTTTCTGGCGGTGTTCAATTTCGATCAGAGCTCGAGCACGGTCGTAGCCGCTGCCCCAAATTCCAACGAACTCCTGCCCTGGCTGGAGACTCGAGGAGGGAGTGGCTACATGCGCGGGGACTTTCACTGGAAACTTTGCTGAATTCGTATTCATCACAATGAAGTTGTGTCGCGCCTGCACCTTCGTCCCGTGGCGATCGCGCGTTTCCAGGACGGCGCGATAAGCGCCCGCTGGGAGTGAAAAATGCAAATGTGCCAGCCCGTTTGTGCCTGTCTGGAACTGTTGTTCGGCTATTTTATTTCGGAGGGTCCAGGAGGCAGGATTCGAGGTGGTTGGCTTGGATCGTTGTTCGGATAGTTGATACGTGATCTCCTCCATTTCCTCGATGGGACTTTGGCTGTCTTGTTCCAATGCTTCTGGATGAACACGCGCGGGTTGTTTGAGGGCGAAAATTTCGACGCGGCCGTGTGCGCTTTGTGGTGTGCGATTCAGATTCTGCGTGCGAATGGAAAATTCGACCGGTTGGCCGGTGGTTTGCCACTCGGCAGCTGAGATTTGAGCCTGGAGGGTGGCCTCAGAAAGCAGGGCCGTTTGTTCGGCCGATCGCGTTTCGCCCGCGGGATCGGTGACCTCGACGGTGATTTCGAACGAATACTGAACTTTGGCGCGTCCGGGTTCCTTGGGATCTCGGGAGGCGAGGAACTTGATTTCAAACCGGCCATTCTCATCGGTCCGCGTACTTCCGTGCGCGACCAGGCGATCTTCCGCTTCGACCAAATAAAAAGCAGTGTAAAGGTCGAAATCGGGATCAAAGAAGGCGTCGTATGGAAGGTGGATCGAGCGCTTCACGCGGTAACGGACCGAGGCGCCGTCAATCGCCGCGCCCGTCAGGCTGCGGGCGTCTCCTTGAACATGCACCCACTCGTTGAGACGCGATTCACTGAGCGGCGCCAGGTCCACGCGGAAGCGCGGCTTCTTGTATTCCTCGATTGATACCGCGGTAGAACCTCGTGGCTCGGTTATGGCCCGGATCATCATGTTCCCCAAAAGGCCGGTCCGCGGAACCACGAATGATCCTGAAAAGGAGCCGAATTCGTTGCTCTCGACGCGCACGCGGGCAACTTCATTTTGCTTCGCGTCGAGCAAGCCCACCGTCAGGGCTCTTCCGGAAACAACTTCATATTCATTTTTCCCTGTGTCTCTGCGGAGACAAATGCCTTTGAAATGAATGATCTGTCCCGGTCGATAAATCGCTCTGTCCGTGAAGAAGAACGTCTGCTCGAACGAGTGGTCCCTGGTTAGATGACTTTCGATTTCCCACCAAAAATCGTTACTCAGAAGAGACCCGGTTTTCTTCGCCCCCGCGCGCACGCGCAGCAGCATCGGCTTCTGTTCATTCGGAAGGTCGATCCTAAAGCACCCCTCCGCATTGGTTTCCGCCGATGCGGTCCGCGCAGTTTCCGGCTGCGTTTCGAAGAGAACTTCAACCTGGGCATTGGAGATGGGGTCGCCTGAAATCGCATTCAAAACGACGCCCTCGATTCGCTTTTCAAAAGGATGAATCACGAGAGCCAGATCGCTGATCCACACGATGGTGGCGAAAACTCTGTTCTTTTCGAAGGCGAAGTCCGGACGGTAACTGGCAACAATCAGGTAGCAGCCTGGGCGCAACTTCGGCAATCGGGCTTTGGTTTGCCGCCATTTGAAATCCGGTGTGGACGGCAGGCGTTGCTTCCACTCAGCCACAGGCTTCTTTTTCAACAAAGGATTCTTCTCATCGGAGAGATCACTCAGTTGCTGCAGAAGCGATTCGAACTGGTCCGCGGGCAAATCCCAATCCATCGGCACCGCGCGAAAATGAACCGCTTTCAAATTCTTGTGAACGATTTGAACCTGCGATGCGGATCCGGCCCAGACTTGATCCATGGCCACCGCCGCGCTGGGCGCCGTGATGGTGGCGATCAGGTTATGGCATTGCTTACCGCCCGGACTTTTCGGGAATTTGCGCTGACCGCGGAGCGCCACCTTGCGGGCTTGATCGAACCGTTTCTCCTGAAAGAGCGATTCAGCCCAATGAAAGTAGGCCAGAGCCACCGCTTCGTTCCGAGGCCAGCGTCGCGCAATGGCTTCGAGAGCGGAAGCGAAGCGAGCATGAGCGGCTGCGTCCGGACAGGTTTGTTTGGCGAACACGAGCCGCGCGACATCCGCATCAATAAATGCGGTAGGGTGGCGGTCGTGTTCATGAAACCGCAGGAGTGCCTGAAAAGTTTGAATCGCGCGCAGCGTCGCCGAATTGGTATGGGTGGTTTGCGGTTTCCACTGCATGAATTCTTTGGCGGAGGCAAACGCGGGACTATCTGCGGTGAACGTGAAGGGATCTTCCGGTTGAAAAATGCTCTGTTCGCCGGCGGTGTAGAATTGGAGCGCTTCGTGAGCAACGAGGTCGTACAAAGTGGGGCGATATTCCGCGGGCAAGTTTCCGGTATCAACGGCGGGTTCGAATTGTTGGATGGGAATGGCCTTGAGCAGCGTGTCATAGCCGAGCGCCTTTTGAAACCGCTGATCGATGGCGGCAAAAATCCGCGGCAAATCCCAAGTCGAGAAGGCATCGCCCGCCGGTTCGCGCATTGCGGTCCGCGCCGCAAAACGCCAGCGATTCTGTTGATAATAACGCCATTGCCAGCGGGCCATGAAGGT
>JBFMDG010000752.1:0-3637 GCA_040754135.1 Verrucomicrobiota bacterium | reverse complement strand
GCGCCAGAATGATCGCGCCGGTGGCTGCAAAACCGACCTTGTGCCGTCGGACGGCCTTTTGAAATTCGTAGAACTTGCTCGGGGGACGAGCCACGACGGGTTCGTTGTTCAGGTGCCGCTGAATGTCGTTCGCGAAGCCATTGGCCGTTTCGTAGCGGCGCGCTCGATCCTTCTCTAAGGCCTTCATTACGATCCAATCCAGGTCGCCGCGGACCTCGTGCAATAAACGACGCAATGCGTTGTCATCCATTTCCGTCTTTGGCTTTCCGCTTTCCTCTTTCCTCATCAATTGCTGGGTGAGCCGCGTGCTTGGCTTAACCGGTTCTATCTCTCGAATGATCCGGCGCATTTCATCCAGCCCGGCCGCCAACAATTCCTTTTGCTTGAAGGGCGTTGTGCCAGTGAGAAGTTCGTAGAGCAGCACCCCCAACGAATAGATGTCGCTGCGCGTGTCAACGTCGCCGTCGATCAGCCGCGCCTGTTCAGGACTCATGTAGGCGGGCGTGCCGAGGAATTGCTCGATGGCGGTAAAGAGCGTCTTGTCCGTGAGCCGGTGATCGGCCGTGGCTTTGGCAATGCCGAAATCAATGACCTTGGGCACTGGCGCTCCGTCGTTCAGGTTCACGAGAATGTTCGATGGTTTTATGTCGCGGTGAATGATGCCCTTTTGGTGCGCGTGCTGAATGGCGTGACAAACCTGAATGAACAAATCAAGCCGAGCGCGCAGGGGCAAATTCCTTTCCTGGCAGTAATCGGTAATGCGAACGCCGCGCACCAATTCCATGACGAAGTAAGGCCGGCCCCTTTCGGTTGCACCTGCATCAAATACCTTGGCGATGTTGGGATGGTCCATCATCGCCAGAGCCTGCCGCTCAGCCTCGAAACGGGCTATGACCGCCTGCGTGTCCATGCCTGACTTGATGACCTTGAGCGCAACCTGGCGGCGAACAGGTTCCTCCTGTTCGGCCAGAAAAACCACGCCGCAACCGCCTTCGCCGATTTTCTGCAACAGCTGATAGCGTCCGATTCGGTCCGCGGGTTTTTCACTGGCCGCTGCCCTCAAGCTTGCGGCTGCCGGCGGTGATTCAAGGAAATCCTTCGACGCGCGTTCGCTGGCGGCGAGCAAGGCTTCGATTTGTTTGCGAGCGTCCGGTTCACGGCGGAGAGCTCCGTCGAGAAAGATTGCGCGCTCCGCGGGCGAGGATTTGGCCAGTGCTTCGTTGAACATTTCGATGATCTGTTGAGGGGTCATAGGCTTGATCCACATTTCAGCGATCACGGAAGCGAAATCTCAACATGCTTTCCGCCATAAAAAACGTGCAATTCGATGGCGCTTTAGCGTTTCAACGATACGACAAGCAACGATTTACCGCTTCAATTCTCCATCTCGCGCGCCAGAAACGCCCGGGCGAAGGCCCAAAGCCGCTCCGTTGAACGCAAGGACATTCCCAATTCTTGAGCGGCTTGCTCTCTGGTGAGTCCAACGAAAAAGCACAGCTTGACCAACTGGGCGGCGCGAGCGTCAAACGTATTTAAGCGCCCCAAAGCGTCATCCAGCGCCAGCAATTCGTCGTCAGGCATGGGCAGGGGCAAATCCAATTCTTGGAGGTCTGCTCGCGCCATTTGTCCGCCGTGACGGGCGGCGCGCTTGCGGCGGGCGTTGTCCACCAGAATACGGCGCATTGCCTCGGCGGCAGCATTAAAAAAATGCGTGCGGCCATTCCACTGTTGGTTTTCGCGCCCGGCGAGTTTCAGCCACGCTTCATGCACCAGCGCGGTCGGCTGTAGACTGTGGCCCGATGCTTCATCGGCCATTTTGAATGCGGCCAGGCGGCGGAGTTCGGAATAGACTAGCGGCAGCAATTCGTCTGCGGCTTTGGGATCGCCTTGTTGCGCTGCCTGGAGAATGCGCGTTAAATCGTCCACGCGGCGAGAGTAACGACCGAGCCAGCGATTGGCAACCGCCATGGCAGGAAACGCAGGAAACCAAACGCCAAACGCCCGGAGTGACACCCTCACGCTGGCGTGTGCGATTTCAGAACCAGTCGTGGCAGGAGCGTGGAGATGATCGGGGCTGGCACGGGGAAATGAGAAAAGGACAAAAAAGGAATCAGAGAACCTTGGCAATGGATCCCTTCACGCTGCACGCGTCGCGTTCATCACCGCGTTGCGAGAAGCCGGCAGCGCGGCCATGCGCTGCGGTTTTTCCACAGTCACGGATTTTCCGATTTTCCGGAATTCAAAGTTGAATGTTGGGAAAGTGCTGTTCAGAATTCGCGCGCATGAATTCCGCCCCTGGTCCAAAACTGCCGCTGACTTCGACGCAATGGCTCATCTGCGTCATCGCTTCGATCGGATTTGCCTTTGATATTTATGAATTGCTCATGCTGCCATTGATCGTCGGCCCGGCTCTGTCGGAATTGCTCGGCGCCGCGCCCGGGTCGCCCGAATTCAGCATGTGGGTCGGCCGCCTTTTTTATATTCCCGCGTTTGCCGGCGGCCTTTTCGGCCTGCTCGGGGGCTACTTGACGGATCGCCTGGGACGCCGTCGCGTTTTGACCTGGAGCATTTTGATTTATGCCTTCTCCGCCTTTGCCGCCGGGTTTTCTACGAATGTGTGGATGCTGCTCTTTTTTCGCTGCCTAGTTTTTGTGGGCGTTTGCGTCGAGTTCGTCGCCGCTGTCGCCTGGCTGGCTGAACTTTTTCCAGATCCAGAACGCCGCGAAAAAATCATCGGATACACCCAGGCGTTTTCTTCCATTGGAGGGTTGCTTGTGGCCGTTGCCAATGGGCTCTGCGTTGCCTACGCGGCCAGTTTTCCGGCGATCCATCTTCCGGATTGGCTTAATGTCTTTGGCGGCACGATCAAGGAATCTCACGCCGCGTGGCGCTACACCTTGATGTCTGGCATTATTCCGGCCTTGCCGCTGATCATTATTCGGCCGTTTCTTCCGGAATCGCCGGCCTGGCAAAAGAAACGGGCCGAAGGCACTCTGCGGCGGCCCAGCATTCTCGATCTTTTCTCTCCGGAGCTTCGCCGCACGACCATTGTAACCACCATCATGTTCGCATGTTCCTATGGCGCGGCGTTCGGTGCGATTCAGCATATTCCCCGCATCGTTCCCGGGCTAAGCGAAGTGAAACAGCAAGCCAATGCCGCGGTCGAAAAGGCCGTCCAGGGAAAACCGGAAGCGGACGTGCGCCGTATCACTGCTCAAACCACCCGGCGCGTCGAGCAATCGGTCGCCGCAACCGTCACCAAGGTCCAGGAACTCGGCGGATTATTCGGGCGCGCCTTAATGGCCGTCTTGGTTGTGGCGTTGCTGGCGGGAGGAAGGGTGAGCCTGCCGTCGTTGCTGAGCTGGAGTTTTCTGGTTTCATTTCTCGTGCTGGAAGTCGTGGGTGATTTTGGCGGCGGCGCAGCCGCGCATGCAAAACGAATCGGAGGCGCCATCTTGCTCGGCACAAGCGTCGGCCTGATTGCTTTTGGCGCGGCGAGTTTGCTCAAGAAAACCGTGTCGCATTCCGCCAAAAACGTGCTGCGGGTGATGCAAATTCCAGGATTGCTCTTAATGCCGATTGTGTTTGCCTACGCCGCCGTGACCAGCCTCAATCTGCTTTACGTCGGAATTTTTCT
>JBFMDG010000751.1:0-3665 GCA_040754135.1 Verrucomicrobiota bacterium | reverse complement strand
AACCAGATGGATGGGGGGAAAATCCAGAGCGGGTCAGGCATCACTTTGGTTCTTGTCCAGACCTCAGGATTTTTTTGCAGATTGAGGTAAGTGATTCCGAGCAGAACAAACAAAATGGAAAAGTCATCCGTCCAGCGGCGGACGCGTGGTTGATCGATAACTTCAGGTGCAGCTTTAATCAAAACTGCGAGAGCCAGCGCCACTCCCACTCCGTTGATCGCCCCGTAAGTTTGTTCGAGGACACTGTGCCAATTCGTTTGCCAGCCCGATTTCACCTCCACCAATTTCAACAGAGTGGCCGTGGCAAATCCAAATCCGCCAACGAAACCACTGATCAATGTGGCGAGAACAATCGGCAACTGTTTTTGCCGCCAAAAATAAATGAGCAGCGCCACCACCATCCCGCTGCATCCGGCCCAATTGTCTCCGCGCGGCGGCGTCATCCTCCAGCCCAACACGAGCACGAAAAGGATAAAACCAATCCACCAGCCCACAGCCATCCAGAGGATCAATCCACTCGCCTGATCCCATCGGCGCCGGACTGCGGCCAAAAGCAAAACGGCGGCGATGGCCGTGAGCGCAGCCAGCCAATCCGTGTCGTACCAATAAAGCGGGCTTTCCTGCCGAAAATCCGGATTCACCGAGACGATCCACGATTCAAAAAAAGTCTGGAGCGTCCACAGAAAAAAAACGGCAAGCAACGGCGGAAAAAATTCGGTCAATTTGTTTCGATCCAGAATGGCTGGAATTGCGGTGCCTGCGCCCCCCATTGCCCCCCACAGAAAGCCAATGACGAACAGGCAGGCGAAACCATAGAGGACCGAAAGAGAATGGCCCGAATGCGTGTAGCCGATGACTTGCATGTAGGAAATGCTGCCGCCGAAAGACCAGCCGAGCGCGCCGAAAAATCCAAAGAAACCGATGCGCCGCAACCAATCCTCCCGCCCGGAAAGGATCACAACGGCCATGGCGGCCAGCGCGCCGGGAATCGTCGCCCCGAATTCATGGCCGAAGTTGCCGCGAATTCCCCAGCCAATGGACAACGCCAAAGCACCGGCAATCAAAAGCGAAATGCCCGAGGAAAAAGTGGAGCGCATGCGCCATTTTGCGAAGATCCATTCTGAACGCCAAGCGCAAACCCAAACGCGCTGTGGCCGATTTGGAACGTTTGGAATCCGTGCAATTCCGCTCGGGTCATTCCGATCGATTCACGAATTCAATGCTTGCGCAACAGATCCAATGCGCCGCGCTCTTGTGCTTCAGGCAATCGCCGATTTCCTTTGCAGCAGCGCTTCAAACCGTTCGTTGGCCGCGCGCCACGACGTGGTCTCGCACGGCGCAAAGCGGCGCAGCGAAAATGAATGTTCGACAATAGCGCGCGCATCGCTGAGCGAACCGATATGTCCGAGCGCAATCGCTTGAACGAGGATATTTCCCGCAGCCGTCGCTTCAACAGGTCCGGCGAGGATGGGCACTTCGCAGGCATTGGCGGTGAACTCATTGAGCAAATCATTCTTGCTCCCGCCGCCCACCACATGGATTCGGCCGATCTTGCGACCCAGGAGTTGCTCCAGTTCGCGGAGCCGTTTGCGGTAGAGAAGCGCCAAACTTTCCAGCGCGCAACGAATCGTCGCCCCCGGATTTTTCGGTTCAGGTTGATTCGTTTCGCGACAGTACCCGGCAATGGCCGCGGGCATCTCCTCCGGGTTCAGGAACCGTTCATCGGTGGGATCGATCAGTGACACAAAAGGCGGTGCTTGTGCGGCCATTTCGGTCAGTTCGTGATAATCGAAATTCTGACCGGTGCGTGTCCATGACCTTCGGCATTCCTGGACGAGCCATAAGCCGATGATGTTTTTGAGCAGGCGAACGGTGTTGCCGTAACCGATTTCATTCGTGAAATTCAGTTCGCGACAAAGATCATTCAAAATCGGTTCTGAAATCTCCGCGCCCATCAAAGACCAGGTGCCTGAACTGATGTATGCCCAATCGCTCCCCTGCGCCGGAACGGCTGCGACGGCAGCGCCGGTGTCATGCGAGCAACTCGCGATGATGGGCAGCGCGTGCAATCCCGTTTCTCTTGCGAGCTCGGAGCGCAGTTGGCCGATGACTGTTCCCGCGGGAACAATTGGCGGAAAGATTTCACGAGGGAAACCAAGCCTTTCTAACAGGAGACACGACCAGTCGCGATTCACGGGATGATACAATTGGCTCGTGCTGGCGAGGGAAACTTCCGCTCGCGCCACTCCAGATAGAAGAAAATTGAAACCATCTCCAATGAGAAGGAGTTGATGAGCCTTTACAAGTCGCTGCGGCAGCTCGGCGGCCAGTTGGAAAAGCGTGTTCAATGGCATGAATTGAATGCCGGTCTCGGCGAAGATGGTTTTCCAATCAATGCGCGCGAGGGCGCTGGCCATGCCGCGTTTGGTGCGGGAATCGCGATAATGAAACGCGGGCGGAATGATCTCGCCGCGCGCATCGAACAAAAGATAATCCACACCCCAGGAGTCGGTGCTCAAACTCGAGTACCTCAAATGGCGCGCGGCGGCTTTTTTCAGACCGCACTTCAACTGCTCAAAAAGCTCGGGGATATTCCAGGTCAGCGCACCGTCAATGCGGAGCGGTTTGTTCTCAAACCGATGGATTTCTTCGAGGGTCAATTGTTGCCCATCAAGCGAACCCAACATGAGGCGACCGCTTTCAGCGCCCAGATCACAGGCCAGATAATGCGTGGTGGAGGACATGGTCGAACGAAATGCGTGAAGCTTTCAATCAACGTTGAACAGGAGCTGCAATGACATTTACGAACCGGGCATGGATAAGATTGCACAAGCCTGAAAAGCCGGAACCCGACTGAATGTGCCGGCCATGAATACGAAATGGTTCATGAGCACTGCGAGCATCCGTGATCCGTGGCTATCCCGCCAGTCAGCGTTTCGAAGCCGCCGCCTTCCGCGTCTTCATGAAGTGATGCAGAATCTCGGGGTTGTTTTCGAAAAAACCGGCCAAATCAGCCAGCATCGCCACCGTGGCCGGACTCAAATGATGCTCGATTCCTTCAATGTCTTTTTTTTGGGTCTCGGCATCTAAACCGAGCAACGAGAAAAAGCGCGAGAGCGTTTCATGCCGATTCTTAATGGTCGTGGCCACCGTGCGGCCTTTTTCGGTCAAGACCAGTCCGCGGTACTTTTCGTAATTCAAATAACCGAGCTCGCCCAATTTCTGCACCATGTTGGTTACCGAAGCCTGTTTGACCTGGAGCGAGGAGGCAATATCGACGACCCGGGCATAACCCTTCTCTTCGATGAGTTCGTGAATCCGTTCGAGGTAATCCTCGGCGCTTTGACTGGGCGATGCCATAGCAATAGAACGCGGCTAATTAAGCACAAGCCATCGATGCAAAGCAAACCGGAATAAGCTCGTTTGCAACGTAGGACAGCGCGTCCCGCCTGTCCGCCGCTTTTGCGAAACGCGTGCCGCCGAGCACATCCGTTCCGTCCGGAGTGTTGTTCAGCAGTCTTGCGGGAAGCTTGTTTTGTTGCGTTCGCTTCCATTGAAAACCGTTCGCTTCACCATCGCCAATCTTCGAGGCGAGGGCGCCTCGAAGTGCGCCCGGGGCGGGCGCGCTCCCCATCCAAAACAACGTAGGACAGCGCGTCCCGCCT
>JBFMDG010000750.1:0-3666 GCA_040754135.1 Verrucomicrobiota bacterium | reverse complement strand
ATTTCTGATTTTTCAAATGCATTACACGACGACCGGCCAGGAAGAGACGGATGCGACGCAATTGGGGCTTTATGTGCACGACGCCAAACCTGCTTTGGAATTGAAGACGGGTTCGGCTTACACGACGAGCTTGAACATCCCGCCGGGCGCGAGCGATTACGAGCGGCAGGCCGAGTTCCGATTTTCCAAAGCCGCATGGATTTATGAAATGAGTCCGCACATGCATTATCGAGGCGCTCGGTTTCGTTACGAAGCGATTTATCCCGATGGCTCGCGCGAAACGTTGTTGTCCGTGCCCAATTATCGGTTCGAGTGGCAGACGCTCTATCGCTTCGCCGAGCCGAAACGGATGCCGGCCGGCACGCGCTTGCTCTGCATCGGCGCTTTCGATAACTCCGCGCTCAATCCCTACAATCCGGATCCAACCGCTACCGTGACCTTCGGCGAACAGACCTTCGACGAAATGTTCATCGGCTATTTCAATTACGCGGAAGGGCCTTGACGTTCCGCTTCGGAAACGCAACGCCTCGGCATCGAACGCCTGAAAAACCGCAGTGGTTCGAGCGCTGGACCATACGGAATTTCAGACAGGCTCTTACACTCGTTACTTCACCCAACGCGCTTCCGATTTGCCGGCGCCCTGGCGCACGACGACATATTGCCGCGCGTGAAAAGGTCCGAAACTTTCCGTTTCACCGCCGGGCCATTCCACTCGCAAGCGATCCACTTGCGGCGCGTCGCCCAGTCCAAAATGAATGCGCGGATCATTGCTCGCGCAATAACTCTGATGCGGGTTTACCTGCCGCCATTGGATCCGACCGCCGGCTTCGAGGCGCACCATCGCGCCAATGGCATCGTGGCCTTTGCGATTGAGCACGCGCAGCCCGAGCCAGCTCTTCTGCCGAGCCGCAACGTTACGCAGGAGATGCGCAGGTCCATCGCGATTGATCACCACGAGATCGACGGCCCCGTCGTTATCGAGATCGCCCGCAGCCACAGCGCGGCTCGTGGCGATGAGCGGCGGTTGCGTGCCCCCATGCGGCAGCACTTCTGCAAAATCGCCCTGGCCCAAACCGCGCAATAAATTGTTCGGCTCCGCATAGGGATCCGCCGGATCATGGGAACGAGGGCCGAGTTTCACGCGACCGTTGGCCGCATACATGTCCAGCTCGCCGTCATTGTCGAAATCCTCAAAAATCACGCCGAACCCGGTGTAAAGCAGGCTGGGCGCGCCCGGGCCTTTCGGGGTGACCCAATCGTTGAAAAAGCCGTTCGTGTTCACCCAGAGCCGATTCCCTTCGCCCACAAGGTGCGTCACAAAAATATCGAGCCAGCCACGCTGAAAAAGATCGACTGCGGCCACGCCCATGCCGGCTTCGGTGATGCCCATGCGATTGACCGCACACCCGCGCAGCAGCGCTTCATCCACAAATTTTCCATCGCCCCGGTTCATCCAGAGTTGATTGGGCATGGCGTCGTTCGCGACAAAAATATCGGCGCGCCCATCGCGATCGAAATCGGCGCACACCACGCCCAAACCATTGCCGTACGCTTTGTCCAATCCCGCCTCGATGGTGACGTCTCGGAATGTTCCGTTTCCCTCATTGTGATAGAGCGTATCCATGGCGGGCGCGCGGTAATTCATGGGCGAGCAATAATCCGGCTGTCCGCCGTGCGAAAAGCATTCCACCTCGCGATCGATCGACCAGTTCAGGTAATTGGCAATCACCAGATCCAGATTCCCGTCCAGGTCGTAATCAAAAAACGCACCGCTCGTGCCCCAGCCTGTATGGCCGGTTCCCGAGGCCTGGGTCCAATCGCGAAACGTGCCATCGCCATTGTTTCGATAGAGCACATTCGGACCGACATTCGTGACGTAAAGATCGATATCGCCATCGTTGTCAAAATCGGCGCAGACGCATCCCATGCCATATCCGTTGTCGCCCACGCCCGCCGTGCCGGTCACATCGACAAAGCGCCACTGCCCGAGATTGCGGTAAAGTTTGTTTCCCGGCCGATGCGTCGCGTTGGGATAGAGCGAGCCGCCTTGAACGCAATAAATGTCGAGCCAGCCGTCGTTGTCGAAATCGAGCAGGCCGACGCCGCCGGTTTCCATTTCCGGGATCAGAAATCGCTTTTGGTGACCGGACACGTGCTGAAAGTCGAGGCCGGAGTTCTTCGAGATTTCTTCAAACCACACGGCCGCGGCGGGCGCGGGAGATGAATGAAATTGCGCCGGAACATTGGCCGGCTTTTCTTTGCAACCGGCAAGGCAACCGGCCAGCACCAGGACAGGCCAAACAACCCGGCGTGAAATGTAATCACTCATGGTGACGCCGGCCCGAGCAAACGTTGGTAACGTTCCTCGAGCACACCGAGCACTGGTTCGCCCGGGTTTAATCGCCGCGCGGCATCGATGGCCACATGCGATTCGTTGGTCTGGCGCAAGCGCAAATAAACATCGGCGAGCCGGATTTTCACAAGGAACAGCTCCGGATCAATGCGATCGGCTCGCAGAAAAGCGCGCAAGGCTTCGTTCGTTTGTCCGAGGTGCCGGAGGTAAAGGTCGCCCATTTCCATCGGGATGTAGGCGTTCTCAGGATCGAGTTGAAACGCTTGCTCGAAGGAAAGGAGGGCTTCCGGGAATCGCTGTAAGGCGCGCAGCACGGTGGCGCGGGCCAGATGCGGTTTCGGATCGGCCGGAGCGAGAGCCACAGCCCGCTCGGTGTAAGCCAGCGCTTCGTTGGTTTCGCCGAGATCCAAACAGCTCGTCGAGAGGGCCACAAGCGCCGCGTGATTGGTCGATTGGATTTCCAGGACACGCAACAGGAGCGCTCGCGCTTTTGATTGTTCTTCGGCTTCGTTGCAGGCATTGGCCAGAAGCAACATGAGGCGGAGATCGCCCGGATGCCAGCGAAGTGCGGGTTCGAGAGTGGCGACCGCTTTTGCGGCCTGGCCGGACGCGAGATAATTCCTGCCGAGCGCAAGCAATTCCGGGAGCAATTTCATATGCTCGGGCGCGCGATCGGCCCATGGATCGGGCATGGGATAATGTTCAGCCTTCAAGCCACGCTTCAACGCCTGTTCCGCCGCTTCGTGACGTCCCAATCCGCGATAGGCCAACCCGAGCAAGTGATGCGCAATTTTCGCCGCGGGATCGATTTGCAACGCTTTGTTCAACAGCTCCACTGCCTCTTGAAATCGGCCCTGCCTGATTCGCACATCGGCCAAGCCCGTGTAAGCGCGCCATTCCTCCGGCGCCAAAGTGATCAGTTGCTCGTACGCCTTTTCAGCCACCGGCACGTCGCCCATGCGCAAAGCGACATCGCCGAGCCGGTAATGCCCCTGCGGGAATTGTGGAAAACGAACTGTCAAATCGCGGTAAAGCGGAATGGCCGCCGCAAATCCGTCCAGTTCCTGGGTGGCAATGGCGACGTAGAGATGCGCAAGCGGTTCCTCGGGTTTGAGGCGCACGGCATTTTCAAAAGCGGCGCGGGCTTCAATCCAAAGTCCGTTCGCGGCATAGACCAGGCCCAATTCCGATTGCAGATCGAAATCGCGCGGACGCTTCACCACCGGCCGGGCTTTGGTCAGAATGTAAGCCCGCAAATAAGGATCGAGCTTGTCCATGTTCGGCGGGATCGGAACTGAAACTTTGATCGAAGG
>JBFMDG010000749.1:0-3683 GCA_040754135.1 Verrucomicrobiota bacterium | reverse complement strand
CAAAGCGCCGTCGCCACTTCGTTCTGCCGGCGCACTCCAAAAGCGTCGGGTTGGCCGGCACCCCTTTTGGAGTGCGGTGGCAAAGCGCCAGCGCGACACCGCTTTGGCCGATGCGACGGGCGTTGACAGTTCGACGCGCGTCGAGCCGAGGCCAAAGCGCCGTCGTCACTTCGTTCTGCCGGCGCACTCCAAAAGCGTCGGGTTGACCGGCGCCTCTTTTGGAGTGCGGTGGCAAAGCGTCTGTCCTCCGTAGCAGTGTTGAATTCCAGGCAATGTCCGGGGTGATCTTACTTCGATAATTCCTGACTATTTCTCGAGGCCAGACTGCGGAGGGTGGATAGCGCGACACCGCTTTGGCCGATGCGACGGGCGTTGGCAGTCCGACGTGCGTAGAGCCGAGGCCAAAGCGCCGTCGTCACTTCGTTCTGCCGGCGCACTCCAAAAGTGCGGCGTTCCTCAAAACTCGCGTCACCCGGCGAACAGATCTTTCATGATGATCTGCAAGTTCGGCAACAGGGCTTCTGTCAGTGCTTCGCGTCCGGCGAGAATGCGTTTCAAGGCGAGCCCATACTCGGTGGTATGATAAACCTCGAAGTTGTCGTAGCGCGGATCGATCATCCATAACCGCGGCAAGTTCGATTCTTCGTAGAGGGTTTTCTTAATGACGGTATCGACGCGGTGATCGTGGGCGTTGACGATTTCGGCGGCGAGCCAGAGTTTGCCGGTGGCGGCGGTGACGATGGCGAGGTCGGGCCGCAGCATGGTGCCGGAGTGCATTTGCACGACCGATCTCGGAGAGAGCAGCCGGCTGCTGGTGAGCTGGGCAACGCATTGGCCGACCTGTTCGTGCAAGCGCGCGCAAATGCGTTCGTGACGCGCGTCCGGGGCCAGGCGCATCAGAGATTCGCCCTGGACAATTTCTTCGTAGGCGGCGCTCATGAACCGCCCAGGACGTTACGCAGGAAGCGGCCGGTTTGCGAGCGTGGATTGGCTGCGACTTTTTCCGGGGTTCCTTCGGCCACGATCTCGCCACCGCCATCCCCGCCTTCGGGACCGAGATCGATGAGCCAATCGGCTTCGGCGATCAAATCCAGATTATGCTCGATGACAATGACGGAATGTCCGGCATCAACGAGGCGTTGCAAGACGGCGACGAGGCGATGCACATCGGCCATGTGCAAACCGATGGTGGGTTCTTCGAGGATAAAAAGATTGTGACGCGTTACAGGGCGGAAAAGATCGGACGGTTCTTTCAATCCGGTGAGCAAATGGGTGACGAGTTTGATGCGTTGGGC
The DNA here is from genome assembly GCA_040754135.1 of Verrucomicrobiota bacterium. Lineage (GTDB taxonomy): Bacteria > Verrucomicrobiota > Verrucomicrobiia > Limisphaerales > SIBE01 > JBFMDG01. The sequence goes on along the minus strand of JBFMDG010000749.1, from coordinate 2,388 downwards.
TTCGCCGCCGCTCAAGGTTGGGCTGATCTGGCCGAGCTTGAGATAATCGAGGCCGGTATCGCGGAGTGCTTCGAGAGGACGCCGCACTTTGGGAACGGCGGCAAAGAATTCGAGCGCTTCGGCGACGCTCAGTTCGAGCACCTGGGCGATGTTCCGGTTGTGGAATTCGATATCGAGCGTTTCGCGGTTAAAGCGGGTTCCCTGGCAGGTTTCGCAGCGGACAAAAGCGGGCGGCAGGAAATTCATTTCCAACTTGATCGTCCCCGCCCCTTCGCATTCCGGACAGCGGCCTTGCGCGCTGTTGAAAGAAAACCGGCTCGCCGAATATCCGCGCAGCCGGGCTTCGGGTGTCTGGGCAAACAACTGGCGAATGGCATCGAAAAATCCGACATACGTCGCAGGCGTCGATCGGGGGGTGCGTCCGATGGGCGATTGATCCACTTCGTAAACCGCTTTCAAGACTTCGTGTCCACTGAGGCGGCAAGTGCTCAAGCAAGGCGATGATTTTTCCTTCAGTGCCGCTTCCAGAGCCGGCAGAAGGCACTCGCGAATGAGCGTGCTTTTGCCCGATCCGCTGACGCCCGTAACGAGCACGAGTCGATTGAGCGGAAAACCCACCGTGATGTTTTTCAAGTTGTGAACATGAGCGCCGCTCAAGACCAGCCATGCGTCGCGAGCCGGGGCTGAGGGCGAGTCGGCGGGTTTTCCTTTGGCGGAATTTCGCGTCCGCGCGCGGTTCCATTTGCCATGGCCGTAAACCGGGCGGCGCTGGCCGCGCGTGGGGAATTTTTTTGTCGCGCGCAAGCATTGGCCAGTGATGGAATCGGCGTGCTTCATCAATTCATCCAAGGTGCCGCTGGCCACGAGTTGTCCGCCGTGCACGCCCGCGCCGGGGCCGAGATCGATGATGAAATCGGCGCGGCGCATGGTTTCTTCGTCATGCTCGACGACGAGCAGGGAATTGCCGCGCGCCTTGAGCATTTCGAGGGCGGCGAGCAGTTGTTGGTTGTCTCGCGCGTGCAATCCGATAGTCGGTTCATCGAGGATGTAGAGCACGCCGCTCAAGTTGGATCCGAGTTGCGCCGCCAGCCGGATGCGCTGCGCTTCGCCGCCAGACAACGTTGTGACGCTTCGCCCGAGTTGCAGATAACCGAGCCCGACCTCGCGCAGGAATTTGAGCCGCTCGCGAATTTCCGGGAGGATATCGCGCGCAATCTCCGCTTCGCGCCCTTGCAAACGCACTTTCTGAAAATAATCAGCCGCAGCCTCGACCGACGCTTGCGCGAAAAAATCAACCGTCAGCGATGCTTTGGAAGTTTGCGTTTTGGATTTCGCCTGTTCGAACACGAGCCGCACCGCTCGCGCCACAGGATTCAACCGCGCTCCCTGGCAGTCCGGGCAAAGCTCGCGCTTGCCTTCCTGCCACTCGAACCACGACTCCTCGATGGCGTCGGCGCGCGCGCCGCGATCGACGTCAGGGAGGTAAAACAATTCGCCAAAGCCGCGGCACTTGAGGCACCAGCCTTGAGAGGAGTTGTAGCTGAAATTCTTCGGATCGAGCGGCTCGAAGGAGCGGCCGCAATCCGGACACGCCCGTTCCGTGGAGTGAATCGAGAGATGCCCATGGTTATCGAGCGCGAAAAGCGTTCCGTGCCCGAGCGCGAGCGTCTCATCGATCAATTGTTGCGGCGTTTTACCGGCGGCTTTGTGCAAGCGCCAGCGATTCGGTCCGCCCGGTTCAATCAATCCGGTGATGATTTCAACGTCGTGTTCGCGAAAGCGATCGAGGCGAATCTTGTCTGCGGTGAAAAGGATTTTTCCATCGGCGCGGATTTCCGCGTAGCCATGCCGGGCCGCCCACTCCGCCACATCGGTATGAAAACCTTTGCGATTCTTCACCACGGGCGCCAGCAACAAAAGGTCGCCGCGCTTTTTCAATTCCTGCTGAAGATGACTGGCCACCTGGTCGCGCGTTTGCGCCTCGACCGGCTCCTGGCAATCGGGACAAAACTGCGTGCCCAACCGCGCGAAAAGCAGCCGGAGAAAATGATAAACCTCGGTCACGGTGGCGACCGTGCTTTTGCCGCCGCCGCGAGAATTGCGTTGTTCGATGCTGACGGTCGGAGGAATGCCGGCAATGAGATCCACATCGGGCCGGGCCAATTGCTCGATGAACTGGCGCGCGTAGGCATTCATGGCATCGAGAAAACGGCGCTGGCCTTCGGCAAACAACAGATCGAACGCAAGAGTGCTTTTGCCCGATCCGCTGACGCCGGTCACCACCACGAATTTTCCGCGCGGAATGGTCAGCGACAGATTTTTGAGATTGTGCTCACGCGCTCCGTGAATGGCGATTTCACCGGAGGCGGCGGTCGGTTCGGGCTGGGA
>JBFMDG010000748.1:0-3684 GCA_040754135.1 Verrucomicrobiota bacterium | reverse complement strand
TCTTGCCTGTCGCGTCTTCGAAAAATACGGTTTGGAACAACAGGTCATTTCGCTGCTCAAGCCGAGGGAAGACCAATTGACCGAGGAACTGGAGCGCATTTATGCCCGCTGCTTGTTTAGCAGCGGCAGCTTGTCCCAGTTCGATCGCTTTTGGATCAGCAGATCTCGACAATCGGCGCTGCTCAACGATGTGGAAAGCCAGCTTTATCGTTCGGCTTTCCTCGCAGCCTGGAAATCGATGAATGCCTCGGACATACCTCCGCTCCGATTGGAGGATTTCCTGAATCATCCGGAGCACGGCCTACTGGCGCATCGGCTCTTGTTGAAAGTGTACGCGGAACGGCGCGACGTGAGCAGTTATTTGCAAACGCTCAAACGGCTCGAAGAGAAATCCCAGGACCAACTGCTCGAACACATCACCGCCTGGCGTCTTCTGTTGCATCACGGACGCGGAGTGGAAGCCGCGCAAAGGGCCAGCCAGTTGAGCACGCGGCCGGCAACCGTCGTAGAGACAGCGCATCTTTCCAAGGCGCTGTTTGAACTTGGGCTGAGATCGGAGGCCATCAAAGTGCTCGATCAGTTTACCCTCGAGTTCAGTTATTTCGATGGACTCTGGATCCTGTATGCCAACCTTCTGCAGGAGGCCCAGCAATGGGACAAACTCCTCCAGCTCGCTCTCAATGTGCGCTTGAATGGCGACCTGGCCGATCGGCTGGGCGGCTTCAGTTATTATCTCGAAGGACGCGCGCACCTCGCCCAAAACCGCACCGACCAAGCCACGGTTGCCTTCACCAAAATGGCCGCACAGAAAATCAAAAATGTCGAAGTCGCCGTTGCTACGGCCAAAGCCATGATCGATCTGGGGAGATCCGACAACGCATTGCAAATTCTGCAGCACATAGAAACCGAAGCCGAAAAGGAGCCGGTCTATTGGGAACTGCTGGTGGCAGTGGCATTCGATTTGAAAGAAGGCGGGCTCCTCTTAAAAGCCGCATCGAAGTGCCTGGACTTGAACGCGCACAACTGGGCGGCCCGAAACAATATGGCTGCGGCGCTTCTGATCAATCGTCAGGATCCCGCTCGCTCCATCAAACTGACATTCGAATTGATCACTCAAGTGCCGAATTCTCATTCCGTTCGCATCAATCACGCCCAGGCCCTCGTGCAGAATGGACGGTACATCGAAGCCGAGGCGCTTCTGAAAACGGTGGACGAAGATCGGCTCAGCGAATCCGAACGGTGTTACTATAACCTGGCCAAATTGGATGCCTTAACCCACCAGGGAAAAACCGATCAGGCCAAAGCGCTCTTCGCGAAAATCAAACCGCAGTTCCTCTTTCCGGTTCAGAGCCAGCACCTCAAATCATTGGCCAGCGTCCTGGCTCAAAAAACCTGATCGGAACAAGCCCTTGACACACCCACTCGGATTCAGTGACGGCCCCGTTCCGACCTTGACGCCACCCTATCGCCTGACCAAAGGTGTTGCGGTTATGCGGCAAAGCAAATTCTGGTTTTTTCTCTTTCTGGCCTGCGCCCATGTGCAGACGGCGTTTGGGTCGGCACTCGAAACTTATGTCCGCCGGCCTGACCCGCACTTCAATTGGAAACGCACCGAACGCAAGGCGATCGGCTCCGTGACCGTCACGCACCTCGAGATGGTCTCCCAGCATTGGCGCGACCAGTTCTGGAGCCATCATCTGCAAGTGTTGCGGCCGAATCAAATTCGCCACACCGACACCGCCTTGCTTTACGTCACGGGCGATGGCGACGGTTCGCGCAATTTGCCAGCGCTTTTACCAGTGGCAGAACGCATCGGCGCCATGGTGATTGTGCTGACTCAAGTTCCCAATCAGCCGCTCTATGACGGGCGCAAAGAGGACGCGCTCATCGCCTACACGTTCGACAATTACCTGAAAGATGGCGATGAAACGTGGCCGTTGCTTTTCCCCATGGTGAAGAGCGCGGTTCGCGCCATGGACGCCGTTCAGGAATTTGCGCGCAAGGAATTCGAGCAAGACCTGAAACATTTCGTCGTCACGGGCGCGTCGAAGCGCGGTTGGACCACCTGGTTGACCGGCGCGGTGGACCCGCGCGTCAAAGCCATTGCGCCGATGGTGATCGACATGTTGAACATGAAGCGGCAGCTCGAGTGGGCGGAAAAAATGTATGGCCGTCAAAGCGAGGAAATCTCCGATTACACAAACCTGAACCTGCATCAACGCCTGGACGATCCGCCCATGCAAAAGCTGCGCAGCTGGGTCGATCCTTACAGTTACCGCGAGCGCTACACGCTTCCGAAGCTGATTCTGATTGGCACGAACGACCCTTACTGGGTGGTTGATTCGCTGCGTCATTACTGGAGCGATCTGCCGGCGCCGAAACTGATCTTTCAAACACCGAACGCCGGGCATGATCTTGGCGGCGGTAAGGAGGCCTTTGAAACCTTGGGCGCGTTTTTCCAATTTGTGGCTCAAAACAAACCGATTCCGGAAATGGCCTGGACCATAGAAAACTCCTCGAACACGGCAACGACTCTTTCCGCCACGCTCAATCACGAAGCGAAAAAGGCGCGCCTCTGGACGGCGTATTCCATGGACCGCGATTTTCGCGACGATCAATGGTCGAGCCAGGAACTGACCGTGACCTCAGGCAGCAGCCGCGCTGAAGCAAAAATCGAAACGCCGCAGCAGGGCTATCGCGCATTTCTCATCGAACTCGAACTGGTCGCGCCTGATGGCCGTCCCTTCAAGCTTTCCACCGAAGCCCGCGTCACTCCCGATGGCAAACGTTGATCGGCAAATCATGCGCTTGGGTCTTGTGCTATGGCTGGTTGCTGCGGCGATTTCGAAAGCCGCGGAACTGGAATTGGATAATTTCCGCAAACCACAAGAGGACGCGGAGCTGCAGTATTGGCTGCAAAACATGATCTGGTTTCATCAATTCAGCGATGCGGAAGTTCAGATGGCCACTGGATTAACCCAGACAGAAATTCAAAGTGCCGTCAGAAAATTCGATATCACACCCGAGCGCCGGCCGAGGCCGCGCGCGAATTCGCCTTTGCTCGTGCTGCCCTATCCCGGAGGACGCCACCCCAGAATTGGCTTTCTGGACGGCGCTGTGCGTCCACAACGCGAAACGAAAGTCAGCGTCTTCACACCTTGGGATCCATCGAGCTACGTCGTACTCGATATTCCAGAAGCCATCTGGTCCGATCTCGGGTTGACTTATCTGGCGCACACCCACGTTCCAACGCTTTGGACCAAACAGAACATCCCCTTGCCCCAGCTTGAATGGAATCGAAGATCTGACGGCACATTGGACCTCGAACGCACGCTTCCCAATGGCATCGCTTTCGGAACCAAAGTCATTCCGGGTCGGGATTCGGTGCGAATGGAGATGTGGCTGAAAAATGGAACTGATAAACCGTTGAAAGATTTGCGGGTGCAAAATTGCGTGATGCTCAAAGGGGCAAAAGGTTTCGAGCAGCAAACGAACGATAACAAGGTCATCTCCAAACCTTACGTCGCCTGCCGATCAACCGATGGCCAGCGCTGGATCATCACCGCCTGGGAGCCTTGTCATCGCCCCTGGGCCAACCCGCCCTGCCCTTGCCTGCATTCCGATCCCAAATTTCCCGATTGCGCTCCGGGCGAAACTCACCGTCTCCGCGGTTGGTTTTCATTT
>JBFMDG010000747.1:0-3686 GCA_040754135.1 Verrucomicrobiota bacterium | reverse complement strand
GAGGAGGAACTCGCGCCATCCGGGGCGGCCATAACCACGGGACTGCGTTTTTTCGTCATTGAAAGTCACGGCCAGAATTTCGAAACCTTCGCCGAGCTTTTCGCGGATTTGCTTTTCGAAATCGTCGCGGTAATTGACCGGTTGCTGGCCATACGGGTTGTACCAGAAGTTCATGTTCTGCTGGTTCTGCAGGTACTTGTTGAAATTGCCTCCGGCTTCGCGCCCGACCGCTTCCGTGTGGCGCAGCGCGACATAAATGCCGAAGGGCTGTCCATGGCCGACAGTGGTTTCACCATCCACACGCACATCGAGAAAAATCTCCTGGAGCAGGTCATCATAATAAGTGACGAGCTTGCGCGCTTCGATGGCGGCCGGGTGTTCCCCGGTGATTTTCAATCCGGCGCGGAGGTAACGCGCCTTGAGATCCGGTTTCAGGCTGTTGCTGCTTTCCCCGAGCGCTTTGGCGAACGCCGCCATGTGACGCTCGGCAGCATCGCCGGGCAAAGCCAGAATCGCCGCGCGAATTTTGGCGAGATTGTTTGTGCTCGGCTCCTGCTGGCGCGTGATGTACGAAAGATCGCTGGCGCCAAGATTGGCGTTGAACCATTGCTGGAATACCTGCGGAGACTGGTCCTTTTCCGAAATGCCACTGAGCTGTTCGGAGTAGAGTTGCGCTGCTTTTTCAAATGCGCCAAAAGCGCGGTCACGCTTTTCCGTGTAAATCGCCAGATCCACCTTCTTGCCGTAATCGAACTCCGCCCAATCATAAGTGGCCGCAGCCTGGACGAGGTGCAACCGCCATTCATTCGGGCTGCGATCGAGTGCCGCCTGGATCAGTTTCGAAACCAGTTCGTACCCGCGCATGACTTCCGTTTCGATTTCCTTGTCGGTTCGCTTGGTCTTGGCCATCTGCTGGATTTGCGGCATGCGCCACTGTCCGGCGAGACGTTGCCGCATCGTTTGCAACAATTCGGAAAGGATCTCCGCGCGCATTGAACCCATCGTGCCGAAGACCGCCTCGATATCTTCGACGCGAAAAACCTCTGCCTGGCTGTGCGCGCTTGTGAAAGCGCCAACGACGGCTTTCTCATCGAGGTCGCCGATGGGCAGAGCGCGCAATTCCTTCAAGAGGTTCGAGAGTTCGGTGATGTTGCGGACCTGCATGGCGCGCGTCAGCGGCGTGCCCATCTGTTGCATGTAGCCGTACGGGCCGTAGTAGTAGCGAGGGCCATACATGTTCTGTTGTTGATTGGGATCGCGGCTGCGCGCCCATGATTGCAGAAGATCATTCGCCAGTTTCAGCGCAGTCTTCGGTTGCACTGCGGCGACGGCGGCAATGTAAGGCACAGATTTCGTTTCCTCTTCTGCTTTGAAGTGGAGCTCGGCCATCGCCATCTGCACTTTGGGCGTCAAACTTTTTTCCAGGGCGGCCAGCCAGCTTTGTGACGGAGCGGTGGGCAGGAGTTGCTCCGGCGCAATGGGCGGAAGTTCGTTCGGATTTTGCGGGGGTTGCGGATAATCGCCGTAATAAATTGGGTTGCCGTACGGATCGAATGTCTGCCTTCGCATGTTGCGCTGGTTGATGAAGCGTGTCTTGGTGAGGTCCGCCTCCTGCACCCAAGCCAGCGCGAGGATGTTCAGCGCCGGCTGCCAGGGTTGAACTTGTGCGCCTGCAATCGAGAGCAGCTCATCAATGATGCGCCGTTGCAATTCGAGATTTTTTCGACGGCTTTCGGCATCGCGCCCTTGCGCTGGTTGAGTGACGGCGCTGCTGAGCGAGGCGAGAATGGCCATGCCTTGTTCGGGACGTTTCGCAAAACTTTCACGCAGCCAATTGGTGCCAACCTGTTTTGAGATCAGCGGCATGAGCTCGAGCGCGCGCGTCAGGCCCTGCTCGCGTTCCTTGACGGTGTTGGTGCCGGTCTCGGAAAGAATCAATTGCGTCAGATCCCACGCCTGAAGCAATTTTGCGGATTCGGAAGCTTCTTTGCCTTGAGCGGTAAGGAACCGCGCGTGCAGATCCAGCGCCTTCACCTCCTTGTTTTTAATCGCTGGTTCGAGTGGCGGCAGAAAATGGCCGGCGTCCCGGAGGCGATTGGCCGAGACGAGCAATTTGACGGCGAGTTCGCGCTTCTTCGGATCTTCACCGCCGATCTGCGAGAGACCGGTTTGGAGGCGGGCAATAAGCGGCTCGATGAAATGGCCTTTGCTCAACGCGCGGCTCAACAGCTTGCCCAATGCTTCCGCGTTCTCATCGGTCAATTCGCCCGGCGCAATCTCCGCCAGCGCCAGCACATCCTCCGGCAACAGAACAGGTCCCGCCTGTTGCCCCGGCGGACCGGGCATTTGCACGTGCACATGGCCATCGCCTATTTCATGTGGCGGCGCCATTCCGGGTGGGCCGCTTTGAGGGCCGCGTTGCAACGCTTGCAACAGATGCTTGTAAACCTTGGCAGCGTGTTCCGGGGAAAGTTGCTTCAGAAACTCCCCGGCGGCTTGCCAATCTCCGGCCACAATATCGAGCTGAAATTGCTGCACTGCATTGGTGAGCACGTGGCTTCCCGTTTTCTTCGCGATGGCTTGAATCACCGATTGCGGGCGCCGGTCGAATTGCAGCTTCAACAATTCCTGCAGCCGTTTTTCCTCCGGGCTTGGCTCGACCGGCTTTCCGGCGGCATTGGTGGAAACACCGGTTGGGAACGTCGCATCCGGTGGCGGCAACAACACACCTGTCGGATCGATCCCGGGCGGCAGCGTGATTTCCACCGCCACTTCATCAGCGTCAGTCGCATCGGCATCGTCGGCATCCTGCGCGCGAAGACTCCCCGCCGGACCAGCCATGCTCCAGAGAAAGGCGCCTGTGAGAAAGACTCCAAACAAGCGGTTTCGTGGGCGGGGGTGAACGACACCGGTCCCAAATCTTTTCATAAGGTGCGTGCTGGGCTGAACTGTGGCTTACGATCCGGACCCGCTCGGGCGATTGCCGGAACCAGCGGAACGCGAATCTTTCGGTTCTTCGGGTTTTTCGCCTTCTTTCTTTTTACTTTGGCGTTGCTTGCGGCATTTCTGACTGCAGTTTTTGCAACCTTTGCATTCCGAGGGCAGCGGCAACGCCTGCAATTCGGAAATATCCATTCGCGCCAGTCGGATGGCCGATTCGAGATTCTTTTTGTAGTTCTCCGCTTCGCCGGCCAAACGGCTCTTTTCAGTTTCCTCAGCGAGCAATCGGAAGTTCTGCCGCGCTTCATCCACCGGCAGCGTCCATTCCTCCGGGCCGGCGCCTTCCAGGCGCATCAGCCATGCGACGTAATACTGGGTCGAGCCGAGCGTGCCGCGCACTTCGCGGATCTGGGCGGGATCGGCTTTTTCCCTGAGCATGTCCGCCAGCAAATTCTCCAGATCAAGCATCGCTTCGGGAAGTTCGCCGGAATACATGCGCGCTTTCGACTTGCCGAGTTGGATGCGGTAGCGCGTGGCCGATTGGCCGGGCGGCAGGGCAGCGAGCGCTTGGTCGTAGATTTCGACCGCTTCAACCCACGCTTCGTTTTTTTCCGCTTGCGCGGCCTTTTTCAGCAGTTCGCCCGTTTTATCGAGCGCGAGACCGGTCTGGCCCGGGCCGTAATGAAACGCAAGCAGAAGGATTGGAACCAGCAACCACACAGTCGTGAGGATTTTCTTTTTCATAT
>JBFMDG010000746.1:0-3692 GCA_040754135.1 Verrucomicrobiota bacterium | reverse complement strand
ATTTGCGCTTCCTCGACATCGCGCGCCAGCGTGCCGCAAGCCAGCCACAGCGTGGCGAAACCGAGCAGGGCCGTGATCATCGTCAAGGTGTAGGTCAGCACAATCTGCGTAAACCCCCGCGCAGTGCCGTCGTCCTTGATCATCAGAGGCAAAGCGATGACCCCTCCCAGCAAAATGACCGTGAGCACCAGCACGAGCCGGAACCGAAAGGCGGCTTTGATCGTGAGGCTGGTGATGGCAAGAAGGCGCTGCATCAGGAACGGAGTCTGGCCATGCCGAAACTATTTTGGGCCGAGCAACGAAGAGAGCTTTTCGTTCGCTTTCTTCAGGTCGGCCGGTTTCGGGGGTTCCGCAGGTTGCGCCGGAGTTGGTCCGCCTTCCGCCTGCGTCTGGGTCAATGCTGCGAGTTTTTGCGCGTCCACCTTTGACTCCGGCAATGTGGTTTGCACGGCCGTGGCTGGCGGAGGTTCGCTTGGCAGGGTCAGGCGCTCCAAAATCTTCTCGCGCTGGATCGACGGTTGATCGGCTTCACCGCGCAAATATGCGGCTACGCGATTGCCGGAAACCGCGCCGCTCGTATCGGCTTCGCTCTGCCGCGCGCGCTGCACCACACCCAGGAAATAGCTCTCCAGATTTTGCGTCGGCGTATCGATGCGGATTGTTTCGTCAGCCACGTCTTTGCGGATGATTCCAAGCACGCGATCGAGTTCCTGCCGCGGCAGCAGAGGAAAAGTGATGCGCACCTGATCGGGCGTGGCCAGCAGTTCCTTCAAGGTGCCCATCGCCTGGATGCGGCCGCCGTAATAAATGACCACGCGATCGCAAACATCCTCGACGTCCGCCAAAAGGTGGCTGCTTAGAATGATGGTTTTTCCGCGGCGCGCCAGGGCCAGGATCAAGTCTTTCACTTCCCGGCAGCCGATCGGGTCCAGTCCAGCGGTGGGTTCATCCAGGATGATCAGGTCGGGATCATTGATGAGGGCCTGGGCCAGGCCGATGCGGCGTTGCATGCCTTTCGAAAATTCGCCCACCGCGCGCCGGCGCGCCTTGTTCAATCCGACCATTTCAAGCAGTTGCTCGGAGCGCTGTTCACGATCCTGGGCCGGCAAGGAAAACAAATTGCCGAAAAAATTCAGCGTCTCGTCCGAGTCGAGGTAGCGATAAAGATACGATTCCTCGGGCAAATAACCGATGCGCGATTTCGTCGCGACATGCCGTGGCGAGTGGCCAAAAACTTCGATGTGCCCTTTGGTCGGATACAGCAAACCGAGCAGCATCTTCACCGTCGTCGATTTGCCGGAACCGTTCGGGCCAAGCAAACCGAACACTTCGCCCCGGCGCACTTCGAAATCGACGTTGTCAACCGCGCGCGCTTTGGGCCGGCCCCAGAAATCTTTGAAGACTTTCGTCAGGCCGCGCACGGCGACGACGGCTTCTTTTGCGCTCGCATCCGGACGGGCGGGGGAGAGTGAATCCATCTGCATGGCGGTCATCGGGAAAAGCGTCAGGCGCGGGCCAGTTCGGGTTGCGGAGCGGAAGGCCGTTTGGGCGTTGATCCCGCTGGAGGCTGCGGGCTCTGCCCGCGCGCGTCAGGCTCCGGCGCCATGGGGTGGAACGGTTCCAGTTCTTCGCCGTGCCGCACGAGGCGCGCGCTGTTGAAGACGACGATGAGCGAACCGACGTTGTGCATGATGGCCGCAATGATCGGGTGCATCTTGCCCATAGCCGCGAGCGTCAACCCGCCGATGATAAAGAACACGCCGAAGAGGAAGTTTTGATTGATCACTGAGCGCGTGCTGCGCGAAAGGCGAACGAGAAAGGGCAGGCGCCGCAAATCATTATTCATCAGCGCAATCGTCGCGCTGTGAATCGCCACTTCGCTGCCCGCCGCGCCCATGGCAATCCCGATGTCACCGGCGGCGAGCGCGGGCGCATCGTTGACGCCATCGCCCACGACGGCGACGCGATAGCCGCGCGATTTCATTTGGCGGACGAATTCGACTTTGTTTTGCGGCAGACATTCGGCGGCGACTTCGGTGACGCCGATTTCGCGGGCGACACGTTGTGCGACCGGGGTGCGGTCGCCGGAAACCATGGCGACGCGGCGCACGCCGCTTTGCAGGAGGTCGGCGAGCGATTCCCGTGCTTCGGCGCGCGTTTGATCGCGCAAGCCGATCCAGCCGATGCATTGGCCATTGCGCGCCACAAAAATCAAACTGAACCCTTCGGTTTCATTCACGTCCACCGAGGCAGTGAAGTCGTCCTTGATGCCATTGTCTTTCAGCCATTGCGCGCGACCGATCACGATCTGGGCGCCGTCCACGTTGGCTTTGATGCCGCGGCCGGCGCTTTCGGTGAAGTCTTGCGGTTCGGTCAGCGGCACACCGGCTTCATCGGCGAGTGACCCCAGCGCTTTGGCCGTCGGGTGATTGCTGTATTTTTCGGCGGAAGCGGCGATGTGGAGCAATTCGGCCGGAGCAACTCCATGGAGCGGCGCAAGGCGGCTGACCGACAATTTGCCGGTGGTGAGCGTGCCGGTTTTGTCGAAGATGAACGCATTGATTCTGGCGGCGGCTTCGATATCGCCGACATTCTTGATGAGAATGCCGAGGCGGGCTGCGGCTGAGAGCGCGGCTACCATGGCCGTGGGCGTGGCGAGAATGAAGGCGCAGGGGCAGGCCACCACCAACACGGAAATCACGTTGTTCAGATTTTTGGTAAACATCCACACGAGCGCGCCAATCACCAACACAAGCGGGGTGTAGTACACCATGTATTGATCCACGATCCGCATGATGGGCAGTTTCGTCTTTTCGGCGGCGAGAATCAGTTCGCGCACGCGGCCGAGAGTCGTGTCCTGTCCGGCGCGGCTCACCCGGATCTCGAGAACGCCCGTCAGATTCTGCGTGCCGGCAAACACTTCGTCGCCGCTCTTCTTGTCCACGGGCAACGATTCACCGGTGATATTCGCCTGATTGAAAGTGCCCTGTCCGCTGACAATCACGCCATCGGCGGCGACGTTATCGCCGGGACGCACGCGGATGACATCGCCGACGGCCAGATCTTTGGTGGGGACTTCTTCTTCGCCGTTTTTGGTGACGCGCCGCGCCTTGGTGGGAGTGAGCTTGATGAGCGATTCGATGGAAGCGCGCGCGCCGGCGGCGGTGCGGGTTTCAATGATTTCGCCCAGGAGCATGAAGAAAGCGACGAGGCCGGCGGTTTTGTAATCGCCGGAAGCGAATGAGGCGAGGACGGCGATGCCGACCAGTTCATTGATTGAGAGACGGCCTTTGCGCAAATCTTTCAGCGAAGTCCAGACGATGGGGTAACCGAGAATGATGGCGCCGATCATGGCGCTGAAGCTGGCCACCATGGTGCCTTCTTTGAAGGCCCAGTCCACGATGAAGGCGTTGATGACGAAGATCAGGCCGATGAGCGTTTGGCGCAGGCGCACGGGCGTGTGCTCGTGATCGTGCCCGCAGCCTTCGCAGCTCTCATCGTGCTTGTGATCATGGTCATGATCGTGAGCCTGAGGATGCTCATGATCGTGAGCCGGTTCAGCGCGGCTGAGGAGTGAAGTCACTTGCATGCGATTCAGTTTCGGTTTTGGTGATTAAGATTTCAAGTCATGGCCCGTGCCCATCAGGGCTGCTCGGGCTTTTTGGGCGCTTGCGGTTCGCGATTCAACTGCA
>JBFMDG010000745.1:0-3699 GCA_040754135.1 Verrucomicrobiota bacterium | reverse complement strand
AATTGGCCGTGGTTCATGAAACGCCGCTGCAACGCGTGCTCTTTGACCGGGAGGATGCCTGTAATAATCGCATCCGTTTCGTGCTCGGTGGAGCCGGTGAACGCGAGCGGGTTCATGAGATCATCGAACCGATTCACTTGAAATTGCGACAGGATAACCGGAGTCGAAAAATCCTTGAGATCGATGCCGAAAACGGGATCACCTTCGTCAGCTTCCACACCGGAAAAATCCACGAGGTGCTGCAGGGATTAAAACTGCTTTGAATTTTGCGATCACACCTTTGTCGAAAACTTCGTCCCAAACTTTGTCGATCAAAAAATCTTTCCGACCAAGTTTGCGACAAGGTTTTCGGCCAGGCGAATGACAGGCGAGTTCGAGCCGACTTCAACGTGCGCACTCGAGCGTTCAATGAGTTAACGCTTCGTTAAGACTCAGAAGATTTGTTCGGGGCAAGAAAAACAATGCGGACCGGTTTTTGATTGCTGGCGTTGCCGAGACTGTCCACCAGGTTGGATGCCGCGGGAGATTTGGCAGTTGGGCTAGTGACCGCTGGCGAGCTGGTCTCCGGCTGTAAGGCGGAACGCAAGGCCCCTTCCACAAGCTGACTGCAATGAACCTTCATCGGCGGTAAGGGCCCAAGTTCCGGCGCCAAATCTCCACCGCGCAACGACAGAGCTTCTTCAACCGTTTTTCCGCGAATCAATTCAGTGGCCAGACTGGCCACGGCAATGGCCGTCTCGCAACCAAAGGATTGAAACGTGGCCCGATCGATGACTTTCTTTCCATTTTCCTCTTTGAATTTCACCCAGAGACGAAGCATCTCTCCGCAATCAGTGCTTCCCACCGTTCCCACGGCATCTGCGCCGGGAAGTTCACCCACATTTTGAGGGTTGCGGATCGCTTCGGCGATGCGTTGCTGTAAATCTTTTTCCATGCTGCGATTAACGTAATGAAAGTGGTTTCGATGTCCAGGTTCGGAGTTTGGAAAAGGCATTTCAGCCCAGGCGATAACGGGGCATTTTCGGATCCACTTGAAGTGACCATGCATCGATGCCCCCGCGCAAAGCACGCACGTTTTGAAAACCGTGCCCGAGGAAATAGGCGGCGGCATCGAGCGCTTGTCGCCCTTGATGATCAATGATCACAAACGGCTGCTCCCGAGACCATCCGCCGAGCATTTGCTGCATCAATTCCTGAGTCATGAGCTGTGTGCCATCAATGTGTGTGGCTTCGAATTCTTCGCGCGTGCGGATGTCCACGAGTTTTGGACGTTGTTGGGCGTTCAGATTTAATTGTTGGGCAAGCTCACTCGGAGCTATCCAGATTTTCTCGTCCTGAACATGGCTGTTTTGAATGTGATTCAAGACTTCTGCGACATCGAGTTGCTGATTGCGCGCGCAAAGTTGTTCGAGAGTTTCATCGAGCTCAAAGCCGCAACTGCTGCAGCCGCCGATATGATATCGGCGAAAGAGGGCCCGGCGCGCGCCTGGAAAATTCTCCAGCACCTGGCGCATCTTCGAATGCGGTCCGATGGGGGGAGTGGGCTTCTCAACTTGCATGGCAATCAATTAAACAGCGCCAAAAAATTTCTGAATTTCCTTTACCACTTCCACAAGGCGATCCACTTCCTCGTGCGTGTTGTAAAGATAAAAGCTGGCCCGCGCCGTGGCTTCCACACCCAATCGCTTCATCAATGGTTGATTGCAATGATGGCCGCCGCGGAGCGCCACCCCGCGTTGATCCGCGACGGTGACGAGATCATGTGCGTGCACATCGGCGGTGAGAAAACTGACAACACCGGCGCGGCCAATATGCGGCCCAAACAAGCGCACGCCGGGAAGGCGGGCTAATTGTTCGTAAGCGTAGGCGGCCAATTCGTGATCGTGCTGAGCAATGCGATCGCGGCCGAGCGCATCCAGGTAATCCATGGCCGCGTGCAAGCCCACCACGCCGGAGATGTGCGGTGTCCCGGCCTCGAATTTGTGAGGCACTTTATTCCAAGTGCTCTGGTCGAAATCAACGCGCGCAATCATGTCGCCTCCCCCCTGGTAGGGCGGCATGGCTTCGAGCCATTCCTGACGGCCGTAGAGAACACCAATGCCGGTGGGACCGCACATTTTGTGGCCGGACAGAGCGAGGAAATCACAACCGATGTCCTGCACATCGAGTTTGCAGTGGCCGCCGCTCTGGGCCGCGTCGATCAGCGTGCGGATGCCTGCTTTGCTGGCCCGGCGGCAAATGTCCGCAATCGGGTTCACCGTTCCCAACGAATTCGAAATGTGCGTCAGCGCGAGCAGCTTTACTTCGGGTGTGAACCATTCTTCCAACCGGGACAGATCGAGTTGCCCGCGATCATCCGTGACCGGGAGAAACCGCAGGCGCACGCCGATGCGTTCGGCCAGCAATTGCCACGGCACCAAATTGCTGTGGTGCTCCATTTCTGTCAGCAAAACGTGATCACCCCGTTTTAGAAATTTGCCGCCCCAGGAATGGGCGACGAGATTGATCGCTTCTGTCGTCCCGCGCGTGAAGATGATTTCGTCGCGATGTCGCGCGTTAAGAAATGCGGCGGCGCGGTCGCGCGCGGCTTCATAAGCGGCGCTGGCGCGATTGCTCAATTCATGCACCCCGCGGTGAACATTGGCATTGTCGCGCTCGTAATAATTCACCAACGTTTGAATGACCTGGCGCGGTTTCTGGGTCGTGGCGGCATTATCGAGATAGACCAGCGGATGCCCGTTCACGGTCTGTTTGAGAATGGGAAAATCATCCCGAATGCGTTTCCAATCGAGCTGGCTCCCACGCTCCAGTTCTGCAATCACACTCATAACCGGTTCAAAGCAATCCCAATTGAAGTTTGGCCGCTTCCGACATCATGCCCTGGTTCCAGGGTGGATCCCACACGAGTTCCACATCGGCTTCGTCGATGCCTTCGATCGAGAGCAATTTATTTTGCACGTCTTGCGCGAGCATCGGGCCCATGCCACAACCGGGTGCCGTCAACGTCATTTTGACTTCCGCGCGGTTGCTGGCGCTTTCGGCTAATGGGGCAATGCGGCAATCGTAAATCAGGCCGAGGTCCACGATGTTCACCGGAATTTCCGGATCGTAACAGGTGCGCAATTGAGTCCAGACTTCCTTCTCGAGTTCTTCCGGCGATTTCGGTGTGGCCGATTTCGGCTTCACTTCTGTGGCGGCATCGATGCCCAGCGCATCGGCATCCTTGCCTTCAATGCGGAACATGTTGCCATTGACAATGACGGTGTAGCTGCCGCCGAGCGATTGAGTGATGTAAGCCTCCTCGCCTTTTTGCAAAGTGACTTTGGTGCCGACAGGAATGATCACCGCT
The DNA here is from genome assembly GCA_040754135.1 of Verrucomicrobiota bacterium. Taxonomy (GTDB): domain Bacteria; phylum Verrucomicrobiota; class Verrucomicrobiia; order Limisphaerales; family SIBE01; genus JBFMDG01. The sequence continues at coordinate 350 of JBFMDG010000745.1, read as the reverse complement.
TCGCAATCGCGAGTTAAGATGCGTGTTTCGTGTTCGTGCATAGAACGGTTATTCAGTGGAAACGGGTTCCGCTTGGCCTTCGACGGCGGCGATGACGGCGTGCCACGGGAGAATGGCGCATTTGACGCGGGCCGGGAATTTATGCACGCCGGCAAAGACGGCGAGTTTGCCAACGGCGTCACCTTCCACTTTTCCAGTGGTGACCATGTCATGCACCTTGTCGAACAGCTCTTTGATTTCGGATTTGGTTTTTCCTTTTAAAGCGGTTGTGAGTAAGGAAGCGGAGGCTTTGGAAATGGCGCAGCCGGAACCTTGAAAACTGATTTCTTTGAGGACGTCATTCTCCATCA
>JBFMDG010000744.1:0-3713 GCA_040754135.1 Verrucomicrobiota bacterium | reverse complement strand
CCACGAGCTCAGCCAGGTCGTGATCGCTCTGGAACCGAGGCTGCGTGATTGGTCGCGTCCCAATTCCACCCTGCGCAGGTTGTGCGCTATCGCTTAACATAGGCATTTATTTATGACGCTGTGTTTAATATTTTCCGCGCGCAAGCCAACCGATCGCCTTGCGCATTCCCACGCGACCAACGGCGCTGGCCGTCATGAGATCCGGCAAGCGCGTGGCCGATCGTCACGGGCCGTCTCGACCAGAAACAAGTGATCGAACTCACATTCGATGCTACGCAGACCGTTCGCATTCCCACGCGCTCAATCGCGCTGGCCGTCATGAGATCCGGCAAGCGCGTACCCGATTGCCAAGGGGCGGCTCCACCAGAAACAAGTGATCGAACTCACATTCGATGCTACGCAGGCCGTATTTCTCCGTAGCAGCCTGACGTGAGTCGGCTCTAACTTTTTCTGCGCGCAAGCCAATCGATCGCCTTGCGCATTCCCACGCGACCAAGAGCGCTGGCCGTAAAGGGATCCGGCAAGCGCGTCGCCGATGGCCACGGGCCGTCTCGACCAGAAACAAATGATCGAACTCACATTCGATGCTACGAAGACCCCAATTTCTCCGTAGCAGCCTGACGTGAGTCGGCTCTAACTTTTTCTGCGCGCAAGCCAATCGATCGCCTTGCGCATTCCCACGCGACAAACGGCGCTGGCCGTAAAGGGATCCGGCAAGCGCGTCGCGGATTGTCAAGGGACGTTTCGACCAGAAATAAATGATCGAACTCACATTCGATGCTACGAAGACCCACAAACCTAATTTCTCGTAGCAGCCTGACGTGAGTCGGCTCTAACCTTTTCTGCGCGCATGCCAAACGATCGTCTTGCGCATTCCCACGCGACCAACGGCGCTGGCCGTAAAGGGATCCGGCAAGCGCGTCGCCGATTGCCAAGGGACGTTTCGACCAGGAATAAATGATCGAACTCACATTCGATGCTACGCAGACCCCCAATTTCCCCGTAGCAGCCTGACGTGAGTCGGCTCTAACTTTTTCTGCGCGCAAGCCAATCGATCGCCTTGCGCATTCCCACGCGACCAAGAGCGCTGGCCGTAAAGGGATACGGCAAGCACGTGGCCGATTGCCTCGGGACGCCTCGACCAGAAACAAATGATCGAACTCACATTCGATGCTACGAAGACTTCACATTCGATGCTACGAGGAATTCAAGCGCAGCCCATTTGAACCCATTTAACCATTTAACCATTTAACCATTTAACGATGTAACCCCGCCAATCGCCTTGTCAGCATTTCTCCCTACAACCTCCTGCCGCTGAGGCTGACAAAACCTTCTACCTTTCTCCAACTGTCGCGAACGCCGTGTCCACTCCACAATGTTCGCATGACACATTTCAAATCGCGCGTCAGCCTGACCTGGATCGACAACGAATCGGCCTCGATCGAATTGCACAAACCGACGCAACGCCGGCCCAAGCCGCTCCGCGTTTTGCTGGTCGAGGATTCGCTTCCGGTCCGCTCGCGCATTCGCAAGCTCATTGAAGATGGCTGCTCGGCGCGGGTTACTGCTGAAGCAGCCACGGCCACTGAGGCGCTGCGCAAATTTGCCATCGATCAACCGGATGCGGTCGTCCTCGATTTGCAGTTGGCCGAGGGAGACGGTTTCGCGGTTCTGCCCCAGATCAAAAAGCAAAAGCCGGAGTGCCTGGTCATTGTGCTGACAAATTTCCACACGCCGGAATACAAGGCGCGCTGCTTGAGTTGGGGCGCCGATTATTTCTTCAACAAATCGCGCGAATTTGAACAGGTGCCGCGCGTCCTTGCGCACCTTTCCGACACGCCATCTTCCCCGCCCCTTTTATGACATCGTCTCCTTCGCATTATGATGGCGTCAGGCCCATGCGGCCTTCCCGCTCTGACTCAAACCAATCGCACCCCATGAATCCTGGAACGCCACCGGAGCAACCGCACGATACTTCGTCCGCCAAACCGTCGTGGCGTGCGCAACCGTCGTGTCCCAGCCGAAGTGAACAGGCCATGCGGTTGGCGATTCTGGCCGGGCGCATCGGGACGTGGGATTGGGAATTTGCCACGGGCCAGATTATCTGGTCGGAGATGCACGAACAGCTTTGGGGAATGGCGCCGGGCAGCTTTCAGGGAACCTATTCTGAATTTGCGGCGCGCGTGCATCCGGATGATCGCCCCGGACTGGAAGCGGCCGTGCGGCATGCCATCGGCGAATTGATTCCGTACGACCACGAATACCGTGTGATTTGGCCGGACGGAACTGTGCTTTGGATTGCGGGGCATGGAGAAGTTTTTTGCGATGAGGAAGGCCGGCCGGTGCGGATGATGGGGATCGTCCGCGACATCACCGATCGGAAGGTGGCGGAAGAGGAGTTGCGCAAGACGAAAACGAACCTTGAACTCGCGCAGGCGCACGCGCATCTCGGAAGCTGGGAATTGAACGTGACGACGGGAACGGGAACCTGGTCGCAGGAAATGTTTCACCTCTTTGATCATGAAACGGCGCGGGGCGCTCCGGCCTTCGGCGAATTTATTGAAATGATCCACCCGGAAGACCGGCCCACTTTGCTCGAAAAACATGACCTGGCGGCGCGCACGAACGAAGAAATCAGCCTGGAATTTCGCACCAATCCGGCCCGCGGCGCAGTCAAGCATTTGAACGCCACATTCTATGCCAGCCACGACAGCCACGGGCGCATGACGCAATTGTCCGGCACGGTGCTGGACGTGACGCGCTACAAGAAAATCGAAGCGGCCTTGCGCGAAAGCGAAGAGCGGTATCGCGACGTGCTCGAGAACGCGCATGACCTCATTCAAAGCGTTGCGCCGGACGGCCGATTTCTTTTTGTGAATCGGGCCTGGCGCGAAATGCTCGGCTACAGCGCCGAGGAGGTGGCTCGGTTGAATCTGTTCGACATCATACCGGCGCGGGCCCAAGCCCATTGCCGCGCGCTTTTTGCGCAGGCGCTTTCCGGCGATTCCCCCGGACCGGTGGAAGCGATTTTCATCACAAAAGGCGGCTGCGAAATCCTTGTGGAAGGCAGTCTCAGTCGCAAAATTGAATCAGGTAAAGTGACGGCGCTGCGCTGCATTTTTCGCGATGTGACGCGCCGCAAACGGACCGAGGAGGCTTTGCGCGCCAGCGAAGAGAAGTTTCGCCAGTTGGCCGAGAATATCCGTGAAGTGTTCTGGATGACGGACGTGGCGAAGAATGAAATGATTTATGTCAGTCCGGGATATGAAACCATCTGGGGCCGCAGTTGCGCGAGCTTGTATGAATCGCCGCGTTCCTGGCTCGATTCGATTTATTCCGAGGACCGCTCTCGCGTGCTCAACGCGGCCACAAGCCAGCAAGTCTCCGGCAGATACGATGTCGAATATCGAATTGTGCGGGCGGACGGCTCGATGCGCTGGATTCATGACAAAGCTTTTCCGGTGAGGAACGAGTCGGGCGAAGTCTATCGCATCGTTGGCATCGCCGAAGACATCACCGAGTTGAAGCAGGCGGAGGCGGAGTTGCAACGGAGCGAAAAGCATTTTCGATCGTTGATCGAGAACGCGCAGGATTTGATCACGCTGGTGGACGCGCAAGGCGTGATTCGATTTCAAAGTCCATCCAGTTTGCCGCTCATGGGATATGCTCCGGCGCAGTTGCGAGATCGGAACGCTTTTGCGCTGATACATCCC
>JBFMDG010000743.1:0-3720 GCA_040754135.1 Verrucomicrobiota bacterium | reverse complement strand
GTCGCGCGCTCTCGCGCTTGCCACCGCACTCCAAAATGAGCGGAGTGTGTCCACCGCGTTATGGAGTGCGCCGGCAGAACGAAGTGGCGACGGCGCTTTGGCCCCAGCAGCACGCGTCGGTAAATCCAGTGCGTTGGGAGTTGGCCAAAGCCGTGTCGCGCGCTCTCGCGCTTGCCACCGCACTCCAAAATGAGCGGAGTGTGTCCACCGCCCTATGGAGTGCGCCGGCAGAACGAAGTGGCGACGGCGCTTTGGCCCCAGCAACACGCGTCGGTAAATCTTTTGCGTTGGGAGTTGGCCAAAGCGGTGTCGCGCGCTCTCGCGCTTGCCACCGCACTCCAAAATGAGCGGACTGCGTCCGCGCGCGCATACATCGGCCAAAGCAAGGTCACTCTCACCCACCATTACTCACCCTTCGGTCTTTCCTTCGGCAAAATCATCGTGAGATCCACATCCTTGCCATCCCGGCGGACCGTCAGTGGAATCGTATCCCCGTAATCGCGATTCAAATTCAAATGAGCGTGCAGCTGCGGAATGGTCATGTCCTGCGTCATTCCATCAAACTTAATCACGACGTCCTTTTCCTTGAGACCGGCCCGTCGAGTGTGATCGCCCCAGATAAACGTGACCAACACACTCATGCGTCCGGGTTCCAAGCTGTAAGCTTTCCTTTCGTCATCCAAAAGTTTTTTGCCCCAGAACCCGCCATTTGGGCCGGCGACGTGCAAGGATTCGCGCCAGGACGGATCGGGCGTGCGACGCCATGAGCCGGACAATTTCAATGTCGCCTCGACCTCCTTGTTTCCGCGGCGAAGTTTCAAGGGCAACGTGGATGCAGCCGGTGTCAGTTCCAAAACCCGCGTGAAATCGGCAAAGGTTAAAATGCGCTGGCCATCGGCGGAGATTAAAATGTCGCTGGCTTGCACGCCTGCTTGTTGCGCTGGTGATCCTGCTGCGACGGCGCGGATCAGGTTTTGCGCATCGGAATCGAGATCGAGTCCCACCGCGGAAGGGGCCGGGTAGGTGAACACCATTGCGCGCTGAAATTTACCGAGGCTTTGCAGATGTTTCAGTTCGGCGACTTTGACATCGTGGCAGTGAATGCATTTGTTCTCTTTGCGCGGCGCCATGAGGGCGTTCATTGTGGGAATTTCCTCCGGGGTTCGGCCTGGCTGGGCAGCCGGTTCATAACGGCTCTTTTGAATTTCCCCCCGCCGATGAAGCTCGAGCACCTGATTCATCACGCGAAGCAACGAGGCCTTCGTCAGGTGCGATTCCGGTTCCGCATCCTCACGCCCGCCGTAGCGCGCATAAAACCGGTCGTGCGCATCCATGAAAAACGACATCCACGTCAGGTCACGCTCGAATTGAAACAGATTGATGTTCACTCCATTCATCGATTGCATGCGCACACAGACGAATTGGCTGGCGAGTTTGGCAACGTCTGGATCTTGACGGACAACCTGCCCGTCGAAATTGGCGCAGGCCAGTCACCTCTCGCAGCGGAAAACCACAAACATCGGTTTGCCATTTTCGCGCGCCAGTTTTTTGGCTTCCTCGTAATTGTAAATCCACGAGATGACGCCGGAGACTGGTTTGGATTCAGTCTCGGCCGGGAAAACAATCGAAGTCGAGATCAAAGCAGCCAGCATGATGGCTGGCAAAATTTTCGCAGTCATGCCGGTGTTGTATCAGGTTCGCCCTCGAGTTTTGAATCGGAATTTTTTTTGCCCACCGCCGAGGCGGTTCCCTGCTGTAAAGTTTGGCCCGGCGCCGCACTGCGATTTTAATTCGCGGATTCGGAGGCGCCGGTTTTCGGTTTCAGGATCTTCGGCGTAATCAACACAAAGAGTTGTTTTTTCACCGTCGAAGTGGATTCGCTCCGGAACAAACGTCCAACCAGCGGAAGGTCGCCCAGCGTTGGCACTTTGGATTTGAATTTCACGGTGTTCTGAACTACCGGGCCGGACAAGAGGAGTGATTGCCCATCGGCCAAGGCATATTGTCCGGCCATTTCCCGAACTCGAAAGTGCGGCAACGGTTCCTTCGATTCAGGCGCGGTCGCGCCTGGCACGCCGGCAGTTTTCGAATCGTCGTAACCCAAAAACTCAGTGACACTGGCCACGGTGGTGAGCCGAATTGTCTGGCCCTCGAGTTCGGGAATCAAATCAAGCACGGGGCCGACACCGATCATTTTGGTGGTATAAACCACTCCGTTTTGTTCGTCGTTCGCGGTGGTGGTGTTGGTTCGCATGCCCACGACGATGGTTCGCTGGTCCTGAATCGCAATCTGCGCCTGCCGCCCGCTTAACGTGGTCAAGCGCGGCGCCGTCAACAAATCGACCCCCGGCTGTTTTTCGAATGCGGCAATCAACGCGGCGGTTTTTTCCGCGGTCAGAAGCCAGGCGACGGTCTGATTGCTCGCCACGGTGAGACGCAGAAATTGCGGCTGATCAAACAGCGCGCGCAACTTTTCCACGGCGGCAAACGATTTCACAACCATGTTGGTCTGGCCGGGCCCCCATTGAGGACGCAGTTGGTTGACGCGATCGACTGGCGCGGCGACCAAATCGGAGACTTCGCTGAACCGCGCTTCGATCAGGATGACCGGTTTATCGTCCGCCTGCTCGGTCGTTCCAGTTTCCGCATGGTTTTGTTTCGAGACTGGCGCCTCTGCGATTTGAGGAGTTTTGGTTTCGTCCACTCGAGTTCGCGCATTCCCCATCGGCACGATGGTCATGGCAAAGAGCAGAACCCCGCATGTTGAAATCAAGCCCAGCCCGCAACGTTTCGGACGCTGCCAATCCACGAGCCGTTCAATGCGTTCGCGCAACGCCGCGCCTGACTCCAAAATCCCCACCAACCCCAGGTTGAGCTGCGATCGATCGAATGCCAACCTCGCCACCTCCAGCAAAGTCGGAGCATACACATCTTCGTTTGGCGACAGAACAGACATGACGGCGTCGTCCACCGCCTCCTCGCGCAAGCGGCGGATGCGCGCGTTGGCCAGCCAGACCAACGGATGCCACCAAAAGATGATTTGCAAAATCGTTTGCACCCAATTCACCCAGACGTCTCCACGGCGCACATGCACGAGTTCATGGAGCAACACGGCGCGAAGTTGTTCCGGGTTGAAATTCCGCACTAAACTCTCCGGCAAGATGATCGTTGGACGGAGCCATCCGCACACGGCGGGCGAAATGCGCTCGAATGTGAGTTGAACGCGCGGGGCGCTTTTCAATCCAATCCGCGCTTGCGCCCAGGAGAATGCGGCCTCCACTTCGGAGGGAGCCGGCGTGGCGTGGCGCAACAGGCGGCGAATTCGCAGACAACGATTCAGCATCCAGGCAAGGAGTGCGCCGCTCACGCCCGACCAGGCGAGAAAAATCCCGGCCCGATGAGAGAGGGAAGTGCGGAGAGGCGGCGGCGTTGGATTCAGGTTGTCACCGGCTGACTGTGGGTTTTCAGTTTGGGAAAGGACCACGGTGACCATTGATGGCTGGCGGGTGGTGACGATTTCCTGAACCGGGCGCACCCACCAGGCCAGGCTCACTGGCAAGGCCAGCGAAGGAGGCAAAAGCAATTTGATGAGAACGAGGAGCCAGAGGGCGTATCGCACTGCCGGGCGCAACCTGTGCCGGAAAGAAAAATCCAATGCGCACAGGATGAGAATGAGGACGCTCGATTGCCAGAAGAGGGGCCAGGCCAATTTGGAACAGA
>JBFMDG010000742.1:0-3737 GCA_040754135.1 Verrucomicrobiota bacterium | reverse complement strand
ACTTGCGCGGAACTGAGCGGATCGGCCTTTCCTTTGGGCGGCATCAGGGTCTCTGGATCCTGGCCGGAAATGAACCGATAAAGCCGGCTCTCAGCCGCGCGCCCCGGAATAATAGCGGCCCCGGAATCGCCTCCAACCATGGCGTCCGCCTTGCGATCGAGACGCAATCCGCCTTTCTGTTTTTCTGGACCGTGACATTGATAACAATGGTGGGCAAAGACCGGCTGCACATCGCGAACGAAATCGATTTCTGCCGCATGCAAACGGGTCGCTGCCGTTGTGTGCAATCCCACGAAAAGGAGCAATGAACCTGAGGCACAGAAGAGGTTTTTCGTTCCACGCGGTATCATGGTCGCAATCGGCAAAATGTTAACGTGGCTTCGCGCTTATCACGAGAAAATCTTTTCCATCCGGCATTGCTCTGAAGTAGGAAAGGCGTCCCGCCTGTCCCTTGGCCATCCCCGCATTCAAATGGAACATATTTCAAAGCGCAGCGCACGCCCGCGTGCCTGGTTTTGTGTCATAACCCCGGGTTGAACGCGATCAAAAGCGCGACGATTCAAGAATTGGCTCTCAGGCTTTTTTCAATTCTTCCGCGAACTTTTTGAAAAAATCGTCCATCAACTTCTTGGCGGTGGCTTCGATCAACCTCGAGCCGATCGCGGCAATCATGCCTCCGACCTGGGCATCAGCCTGACAGCGCAATTCTGTTTTCTTCCCTTGATCCACCAGGACGATTTGCGCGCTGCCTTTCACAAAGCCGGGACCGCCTTTACCTTCCATCAGCAGCGTGTAACTCTCCGGCGGCTTTTTGTCGCGCAACTCGACCTTGCCGGTGTAGCTCCCTTTGATTCCGGCCAAGCCAAGTTTCAGGTGAGCTTCGTAACAATCCGGACTGGTCTGAACCATCTTTTCGCATCCAATGATGCACCGTTGCAGCACCTCGGGATTGGTGATGGATGCAAACACTTTCTCACGCGGCGCCGGCAAGGTGAATGTCGCAGACAATTTCATCGGTAAAAATCTGATTCAATTGTTCCAGCAGTTCGGCAAGGAAAACGATGCTGCAAAAGTTTAGGCGCAACACGAAAGCGTTTTGCCTGTGGAGTTGCGGTTGCCCATCAAATCCACCGCCCGTCGGGCCATGCGCATCAGGAGGCCGAGCGGCTGGCCGCCATTTCCAGGGCGCGCCGCGTGTTTACCTCGGCGAGATGAACGCGAAATTCAGCGGAGGCGTGTATGTCATTCAACCCTTCGACATCTTTGCCCGCGCGTGTGGCCGCTTTGACGATGCTTCCGTTGTCGATCGGTTTTCCTTTGAGGTAACGCTCGACGGCTTTGGCGCGAAACGCCTTGGCCGCAACTCCGGTAATGCCAATCCGAACGCTGCCACTGCGGCGATCGATGACCGCGGCAACGCCCGCGATGGCAAAGCCGCTCGCCTTCTGCGCGAACTTGGCGTAGGCGACGGATCGATCCGTGGCCGGGACTCGAATCTCGACGAGGATTTCATTCGGCTGCACGGCGGTTTGCATCATTTCGAGGAAAAACCGATTCGCCGGAACGACGCGCCTGGCGCCGGCCGGCCTGGCAATGACCATCTCCGCTTCCAGAGCGAGAATGGCTGCCGGCCAATCCGCAGCCGGATCTGCGTGCACGATGCTGCCGCCAATCGTGCCTCGATTGCGCACTTGAACATCACCAATTTGCGCGGCCACTTCCGGCAGCAACGGACATTGCTCACGCAAGAGCAACGACGATTCGATCTCGTGATGCGTGGCCATAGCGCCAACGGCGATCCGCCCGTCCTGTTCGCGGATATAATTCAGGTCGGGAAGCCGGCCGAGATCGACCAAGGTTTTGGGTTGGGCCAGGCGAAGTTTCATCGCCGGAATCAGACTGTGGCCGCCGGCCAGAATTTTAGTTTCATCGGAAGCCGCCAGCGCCGCCAACGCCTCATCGAGGCTGGCCGGCCGCACGTAAGAGAAAGGGGAGGGGATCATGTGAATGGAAAGTTGAAGGGTTAAAGAGTTGAAGAGTTGAAGAGGCCGAGGCTCTGTTCTCCCGACTCTTGATCGTCATCCAAAAAGCCATAGTTTGCCGATGACTCCCTTAAAGGGAGATCCGCGTTCGCATGTCGAGTTCGAAGGAAGCGGATAAATCCATTGATTAATCGATGAACGTGCCAGGCATCATCTTTGAAAGTGCGAATCTCCGCGATCTCCAAATAATTCTCGTCCTCGCAGACGTTCAAGTCGTCAATCAATTCCTCCAGAGATCCGCGTGATTGCAGGGTAAACTTGATTTGATCGAGGTAATGGTACCGGCCGTGCCCCTCAGCAATGTTGTTTGTGAGAGAAACGGCGGCACGCCTGACTTGTGGGGCCAGCCCGAACTTTTCAATTTCTGGCAAACGCCGGGCGACCGCGTACATTTTCTTCCGAAACTCGCGCGCTGCCTTGTAAACCTCTAAATCCTCAAATGTTTTATAATCTTGTCCCGTCCCATTCATTATTTGTCCTCCAGTTTTCTCTTTTAACTCTTTAACTCTTCAAATCTTCAACTCTTTATCTCTTTAACCCTTCAACCCTTCAACCTGCCCCCCTTCACCCCCGCTTCCGCCTTCGGCCCTTGCCTTTGCGCTTGATAACGGCTTTGGGCGCGGGCTCCGGTCGGATGGCGCGCCAGATCTTTTCGGGCGTGAGCGGCAAATCCAAATGACGCACGCCAAGCGGCGACAGCGCATCCATTACCGCATTGGCAATGGCCGGCGTGGCGCCAATCGTGCCGGCTTCGCCGACGCCTTTAATGCCGAGCGGATTGCTCGGCGACGGAGTGACGGTATGGCCGAGAATGTATTGCGGCACGTCTTTGGCCCGCGCGATGGCGTAATCCATGAATTCTCCCGTGAGCAATTGCCCGTTCTCATCGTAAACCGCGCGTTCGAACAAAGTTTGGCCGAGCGAATGCGCGATGCCTCCCTGCACCTGGCCTTCGACAAGCAACGGGTTGATCTGCGGTCCGCAATCATCCACCGCCACATACTTGACGATCTTCACTTCGCCGGTGTCGCGATCGATCTCGACCGCGACGATGTGGGTGCCGAACGGGTAAGTGCAATTGGCCGGTTCGAAGAAACTCGATGCTTCAAGCCCGGGTTCCCAATTCTTGGGAATGTTCTTGGCCACGTACGCTTCCGGCGCGAGTTGGGCCCAGTTCAGTGCGTTTTTCGGACGGCCTTTCACGAAAAATCTTCCGTTCCTGAAATCCACGCGCTTCGGTTTGGACCCGAGCAGATGCGCCGCAAGCACGCGCGCCTTGTTCACGATCTTGTCAATGCACATCAGAATCGCCGTCCCACCAATCACCGTCGCGCGGCTGCCGTAAGTGTCGCGACCGTAATGCGCCACCGCCGTGTCGCCACGCATGACCGCAATATCCTCGATGGGCACGCCCAGTTTGTCGGCGACGATTTGCGCGAAGCTCGTTTCCTGTCCCTGGCCATGCGGAGTCGCTCCGGTGATCACGGTCACTTTCCCGGACATTTCGATGCGCACGCAGCCCCATTCCCAACCACCGGCGGCCATCATTTTCGATGGGCCCAACGCGCAAATCTCCACATAAGTCGATAGCCCAATGCCGAATATTTTTCCGGCGGCCCGGGCTTCGTCGCGCTGCTTCAGCAGGTTATCCCAGTCGGCGAGGCGTTGCGCTTTGCACAAAGCGCCCTGGTACTT
>JBFMDG010000741.1:0-3746 GCA_040754135.1 Verrucomicrobiota bacterium | reverse complement strand
CGCCTGCGGAAAAAGCCGGCGCGACTGCGGACGCGAGTGCGCCGGAGAGAAAACCAAGCTCGGATTCCGCCAACAGTGCGAAAGCCAGCGAGGCAAAGGAGAAGGAAAAGAAAGAAGCGCCGCGGGTCGGTTGGAGTGCGTTGCCGTCGGGCACAGAAATGCATTTGCGCATGAGCGGCTTGCTCTGGCCTGAAGCCACGCATCGTTTGGCCAATTCGGCTTACGTGACGCGCGAGTCCCTCGGCATGGGCCAGATCATTTTGTTCTCCACCGGTCCAACTTTCCGCGCCGCCACGCATGGTCCTGCCCGCGTGATGCTCAACGCCATGATTTACGGTCCCGGTTTCGGCGCGAGGCAGCCGATTCGGCCGTAGTCCCGGCGGGGACGAATCAAATCATTCGAGCCACGCCTGAACTGAGTCCATGCAGATCTGCCCTCCCCTCTGACCGGCACGGAACGAATTGAATGTGGTGCGAGCTATTGCGGCGTTTCGAGAGCTGTCGACTTGCTCACCGAACTGGTGCCAGCCGTGACCTGACGCGAAGGATCGCGAAAGAAAATCAGAAAAATGACCAGCACCGCGGTTGCGCCAAGCGCGGGTGTCATCCAGATCTGGCTCCAATGATGTTGAATCGGTCCCGTCACGCCCACGAAGGTGTGCATGGCCAGAACTTTGCCGGCCAGCATCGTTCCGACGAATGCGCCAATGCCCCACAAAATAAAGGCGATAAAGCCCTGGCATGCGCCGCGGATTCGTTCATTGGCTTCTTCATCGACGTACAATTGGCCGGCGATGAAGAGAAAATCGTAACAAACGCCATGCAGCAAGATCGCCGCGAAAATCAAAGGGGTTTGCAGCGCCGCTGAGTTCACGCTGCCGGCGAGCAGGAAATAGCGCAGTGCCCAGGCCAGGATGCCGATGAAAATGGTCTTCTTATAGCCAAGATGTTTCAGCATCAAGGGAAGCAAAAACAGGAAAACAACATCCGAAAACTGCGCCAGAGTCATCTTGCCCGCCAGCCGGCTCCATTGCAGTTCCGTCAGGTAAATCGACATCATCACGAAATAAAAATAGAGCGGGATACAAATCAAAAAGAGGCAGCCGATGAAAATGGCGAACGAAGGCTTCTTCATCAAGGCGAGCGCATCCAACCCAAGCACCTGCCCGAGGCTGACGTTCGCTCCTGTTTTCCGCGGAGGCGTGTGCGGCAGTGCCAGCGAGAATACGCCGAGCAGAACCGACACCGCGCCGGCCAGGAAAAACTGCAGCGAAGATTGCTCCCCTCTCATCAAGCTCAACACCAACCCGCCTCCGATCCATCCCACCGCCGAAAAAATTTTCACGCGTGGAAAATCCGTTTTCGAATCCTGCAGATGATGCAGCGACAGCGAATTGCCCAGGGCGAGCGTCGGCGCATAAAGGGCGCAATACAAAATCAGCGCCGGATAAAATGATTTGAAATCGCTCAGATAAGGCAGCGCGCACAATACCATGCCGCCAAGAATGCCGAGAACGGCCAGCAGTTTTTCCGAGGCAAAATACCGGTCGGCAATGAGTCCGACGAAAAACGGGGAAATCATCGAGCCGATGGCAAAGGCGCCGTAGGCCGCGCCGATTTCCTGTCCGCTGAATTTCAGGGAATTCGCGAGGTACGTTCCCATGCTGACGTACCACGAACCCCAAATGAAATATTGCAGGAACATGAAAATGGACAGTTTGGTTTTGAGCGCAACTTGCATAGGGTGGAGATTGCCCGTGACCTTACGAACTGCGGCACCTCGCGAGAAGGAGAAAATGGTCGAGCGCGTCAGAAGGTCAGAAGGTGCGAAGCCTGGACAGCCTCGTCTGCAATGGTTGAAGCAGATCTACTCTGCGGATAATTCCATCGGGTGTGCCCGCCGCGCCATCGATAGCTCGATCGGCCTCGTGTGCCCTTTATTCCAAGGAGCAAGCGGATTATTTTCGAGGCAATGGAAAGGAGGATTCATGACCAAATCCGAACGGTTCGCCAGCGGCAGGTTCGTCACGGCACTGGTTGCTGTGGATTGCTGCGGTTTCTGTTATGACCCATCGAGATGGTTTTGGGACGGATTTTGCCGAAGTAAATCAAGGCGCCACTGACCGTCATCCCCAACGGGATCGTCATCCAAAAGTATTCCATGCCTTTTTCCATCTGGGTCATACCAGGCGTGGCGAAAATCACACTGAAGAGGGCGCCCATGACGATGACGAGAAACAGCTCGCGAAATTTGCCCGAAGATGCACGTGCCGCAAACAGACTTGCAAGCCAAAGCGCGTTCAACGCCGTCCAGCCCAGAAATAAAAAGATGAGAGACGGATGAAGGCCGGTGCGAGCCAATACGGTTGCGACCAGCCCAAACATTAATCCCACTCCAGACAGCGCAAATCGCAAGCCGCGGCCATTCCACTCAAAGAGCTCGCTAAACACAAGCGGACGCAGCGCTTCGCTTGCGCTTCGGATCTTAACCCATTTCTCCAGAATCCACCCGCCGACTAAGCCGGTGAGCATCGCCGTAAAGATGAATCCCTTGGTCAGGCCAAAAGGGCCGTAGAACCAACCTAAGGCAGCGCCGACGAATGCAATCACCAGAAAAGCCGAAAGCAGTGGAGGGCGTTTGTAGAGTTTTCGTGTCGCAAAAACCCACCAGGCCACTGAAACGGTCAAGCCAATCGAACCGAAACAGCAAACCAAAAATGAAATCTCAGTCCCCTTGGGGCCGGCAAGCTCTGGGGGGCGAGGAAACCAACCCAGAGAAGCGATCACATAACCGACCGCCGCGAACAGGAACATGTTGGTTAACGTTGCGGTGATGAATGCGACCGAACTGTAACGTTCCGCCTGTCGCGGCAACCACTCTTCCTCATTCACTGCCGAACCCGACCATTGGGCCTGCTGACGCCGGATCGCTTGCCAGACCAGGATGCCGCCAGTCCAACACAAAAACAGCGGGATCCCGAGGACATAACCCGCCACGGCTGGCAAGTTGTCGAGCAATTGCACATTGTCGAAAACCGGCTTTTTCCAGATGTAAAATCGGATATACAGCATATCCGACCACAAGCCGACGAGAACCAGCACCACTCCGCTCGCGGCAAGAATCCAGAGATGCACATTGCTCACCGCGAGGTTTCGTTGTCGGCGTCCCTTGAGCCAACGACTGAAAAAGAGCGACGGCAGCAACACCAGATAAATGGACAGGCCGCTTACCATGATTGGGTCGTAGAATGCAGGGGGATTGCTTCCCTCGAGGAATTTGACGCGTTCCCAGAGACCAAATGCCAACCCGAGCAGAGCCAGTCCGCCCGCTGCGACTACGCCAATCACAGCCCATGGATTCCGCCGGGCCCAACTCCAGGTTTTGCGCCAGGCACTCGCCGGCTTGGCCAAGATCGGTTCGTGATTCAAAAACCGCTCCAGTTCTTCCGCCAGATCTCGCGCCGTGTGATACCTCCGCTCCGGCCGCTTCTCCAAACACTTCAAACAAATCGTCTCCAGATCCGGCGGCGTTTTCGAATTCAACTTCGACGGCGCCATCGGCTCTTCTTCCAGCACCTTCCGCAACGTCGCCAATGCGCTCTCCGCCGCAAACGGCGCGCGACCGGTCAACATCTGATACAGAATCGCTCCCAACGCATACACATCACTGGCCGGTCCCACCTCCTGCGGCCGGCCCCCCGCTTGTTCCGGCGGCATGAAACTCGGACTGCCCATCACCGCGCCGC
>JBFMDG010000740.1:0-3764 GCA_040754135.1 Verrucomicrobiota bacterium | reverse complement strand
CGGAGTCACCGGCCATGACCTCCATGGCCTGGCATTTGGACCGGACGGGAAACTTTACTTCAGCATCGGAGATCGCGGTTTCTCGATCGTCAGTCGAGAGGGGCGGTTGTTGGCCTATCCCGATACTGGCGCGGTGCTCCGCTGCAATCCGGACGGAACCGATCTGGAAGTGTTTTGCATCGGCTTGCGCAATCCGCAGGAACTGGCTTTCGACGCTTTTGGCAATTTGTGGACGGGGGACAATGACACGGCCGGTCCGGATAACTCGCGTTTGTTGTATTTGGTGGAAGGGGGCGATTACGGCTGGCGCTGTTCGTATCAACACATGCCTGGATTCGGGCCTTGGGTGCAGGAAAATGTCTGGCAAGGAGGAGTGGACGGCACACT
This sequence comes from Verrucomicrobiota bacterium, assembly GCA_040754135.1. Classification (GTDB taxonomy): domain Bacteria; phylum Verrucomicrobiota; class Verrucomicrobiia; order Limisphaerales; family SIBE01; genus JBFMDG01. The sequence continues at coordinate 3,377 of JBFMDG010000740.1, read as the reverse complement.
GCCGCATGCCGGTTTGCCGGCGCAGGGGCCGGCTGGATTCGCGTATTATCCCGGCGCGGGTATGGGCGCGGAATGGAAGGGACAATTTCTCATGTGCGATTTTCCGGGAGGCATTTACTCGTTCCTCGTCCAGCCGGCGGGCGCTTCCTTCGAAATGACAAACCGCAAAAAATTTCTTTGGAACTGCTGGCCCACCGATGTCGAGTTCGGGCCTGATGGCGCTTTGTACGTGAGCGATTGGGTGGAAGGCTGGGTGATGCCGCAGAAAGGCCGAATCTATCGGATCAATCAAGCGCGCGAAGCGGGCGTGATCGCCGCAGCGGATTTTTCGAAAATTCTGGCACAGGCCGGGTCGCAATCCACGCTCGCGCAATTGCGGGAATGGCTCGCCCATCCGCACATGCGTGTGCGTCAGAAAGCGCAATTCGAATTGGCCGAACGCGCGCAACGCGAGCTCGGCACAACCCCGGCGCGTCTCGGCGGCAGCGTTGCAATCCTGCTCGAAACGGCGCAGAGCGGACGAACGCAATTTGCCCGGATTCACGCCCTTTGGGGCCTCGGGCAGGTGCTGGAAGCGGCCCACAAAGAATCTATCGAGACAACTCCGCGCCTCGTTTTGAAAAAAATCAAACCGTTGTTGCGCGATGCGGATCCGGAAATTCGCGCGCAGACCGTTCGAGTGTTTGGCCATGCCCGTTCTTCGGATTTTACCCGCGAATTGATCCGTCTGTTGCAGGATAAAAATCCCCGTGTGCAATTCTTCGCCGCTCTCAGCCTCGGGCGCCTCGGTCAAACATCGGCTGTGCCTGCGCTCCTATCGATGCTGCGCGCAAACTCCGGCAACGATCCGTATCTCACGCATGCCGCTGTGATGGGCCTGGAGGGTTGCGGCGATTTAAAAACGTGGCAAGGCCTCGCGCTGGATAAATCGCCGGTGGTGCGTCGCGCCGGCCTTCTGGTGATGAGGCGAAAGGGGTTGCCTGAGATCGCCGCATTTTTGAACGATGCGGATCCAGGGATTGCGGTCGAGGCGGCAAGAGCTATTAACGACGTTCCCATTCCAGCGGCGTTGCCGTCGTTGGCGGAGGCGTTGAACAAACGCGTGCCCGCGAATGGCGCGGATCGAGAGGCGACGTTCGAACGCTGGCGCACCAATGCATCAGCGCAGTGGGTGCGCCGCGCGATTAACGCGAATGTGCGTGTGGGCACGGCGCGTAACGCGGAGGCTCTGGCGCTTTTTGCGGCCGACGCATCGCAACCAACCGCGTGGCGAGCCGAAGCGCTCGAAGCGCTCGGCGCCTGGGCTCAGCCCGGCGATTTGGATCGCGTGATGGGATTGTGGCGCCCGCTGCCGGCCCGCGGCTCTGCCGATGCCCGGGGTGCGTTGCGATCGGGCATTTCCGGTTTGCTGCGCGATGGCTCGATGGAAGTTTCCGCCGCAGCCGTGCGTTGCGCCGGGCGGTTGCAGATCGAAGCGGCCGTTCCCGCGTTGCACGCCTTGTTCAACGCGCCATCGGCGAATGCGTCATTGCGCGCTGAAATTCTCAAGGCACTCGCCGCGCTCGATGACCCGAAGTTGGGAGAATTTGTGCGCCAGGGACTGGCCAGCAGCGATCTCGTTTTGCGCGAGCACGCCATTCAGTTTGTCGAACAAGCTGCATTGGCCGATCCCGCTGCGGAATTGGGACGATTGTTGCAGTCCGAATCGAATATTCAAATCGCGCAGACAGCGCTCGAAATCCTCGGTCGTATGACCAATAGCCCGAGTGTGGAAAAGATTTTGCAAACCCAGGTTGAGCGGTTGCTTGCTGGTCAATCGCCGCCCGAGCTTGCATTGGATATTCTCGAGGCCGTGACAGGCCGCAAATCCCTGGGTGAAGACGCAAAGCCGTTCAACCTGGACGTCGATGGATCCAACCGCAATTTGCGAGTCGAACAAGCGCTGCTCAGAGGCGGGCGCGCCGAGCGTGGCGAAAAAATATTCCGAGAACATCCGGCCGCTTCCTGCTTGCGCTGCCATTCCATCCGTGGAGAAGGCGGAACTGTCGGACCGCCCATGGACGGCATTGGAAAACAAAAGACGCGCGAGTACCTCCTCGAATCTTTGCTGACACCCAACAAACAGATCGCTGCCGGCTACGAAAATGTGGTCGTCGTCCTCAAGAATGGCGGTGCGATTGCCGGGCTTGTCAAACGCGAGTCCGAAACCGAACTCGAAATCCTCTCGCCCGAAGATGGCATAATCAAAGTGGCCAAAGCGGATGTTGCATCGCGCCAGCCAACGCTTTCGGCCATGCCTGATGACGTGACGAAAACGCTCACGCGAAAAGAAGTGCGCGATCTGATCGAGTTTTTGGCTGGGTTGAAGTAGTGCCAGCGTTTGGCCTGTCATTCCCTTTCTCCCCAACTTCGCCGGCAACTTTGTCGTCAACTTTGTCCCCAACTTTGTCGATCAAAAATCCTTTCGACAAAGTTTGCGACGAGGTTTTCGACAAAGGAAATGAAAGGCGTCCCGCCGGCAAATTCATTCAGCGGCTCGCAGCCAACACTCATTGACCGTGACGCTGCCGCGATCAGCCGTTCTCTTTTCGCGGAGTGAACTTGACGACTTTGATCGTCATCTGGCCCAGAAGATTGACCCAGGACCAGTCGTTCTTGTCTTCGTCGAGCTTGATGTGGGTGGCGTCGATGTAGAGTTGATTCCAGGTGGGATCGACACTGACCCATTGATGGCCGTCATGCACTTCGGCCCAGGCGTGCCATCCGAACATTGGGCGGCCCTCGTTGGCAAAGATGACGCCGCCCACTTCGCGTGCGGGAATGTCACTGGCTCTGGCGAGAGCCACGAAAAGCATGGTGATTTCTGTGCAATCGCCGCTTTGATCCTGCAACACATCGAGGGCGGTGGATTTATTGGCTGCCATAGTCTGGCGCACGTGGCGATAGACCCAGGTTTTGAGCAGGTCCGCTTTCTTCAACAAATCTTTTTCGAGACCGACGATCTCGCGCGCTTTGCTGCGAATCAACTCATGATCGCTGGGCAAGGTCGTGGTCGGTTGAAGGAAAGTTGTGCGTTCCTCCGGTTTAAGCGGCTGGCCTTTCTGCCAGCGTTGATCACGCCTGAGCTCCAGCCAAAGGGTGTTGCGATTGCGCCGAAGCACCCGCTGCCTTGGCGAGGTTGGCAAAGCGAAATCCTTCAAACCGGTGATTTGCAACTGCAACAGGTCGATGCGTTCCGGGTCGCCGAGATCCTTGTCCACCGGGATGGAAGAAGCCTCGATCATGTCCACGACCACGGTTCCGAGTTGCTTGGCCAGTGACTCTTTTTCGGCGCGCAACTCGAAAAAGCCGCCGAGGAAACCTTTGATGGGCGTGCC
>JBFMDG010000739.1:0-3782 GCA_040754135.1 Verrucomicrobiota bacterium | reverse complement strand
GGGCCATCGGGGCTCTGTTGGGCGGGGCCATTGGAATTGGCCTGGCCCCAATTTTTGTGCGGCTGAGCGAGGTGGGGCCGGTGGCGACGGCCTTTTACCGGTTGCTCTTCGCGCTGCCGGTGCTGTGGAGTTGGATGTACCTTGCCGGACGCTCCCATTCGAGTGCGTCTCGAGTAACGGTGGTTCTGGCCAGGCCCACCGGCCGTTCCGCCTGGATGTTTGGCGCGGCGGGATTCTTTTTCGCGGGCGATCTGGCCTTCTGGCATTGGTCGATCAAGCTGACGAGCGTGGCGAATTCGACATTGCTGACGAATTTCGCCCCGTTTTTCGTGGTGCTTGGCGCTTCCATTTTATTCCACGAACGCATCACGCCAATCCTCGTCGTGGGAATGCTTTTGGCCTTTGCCGGGGGAATTCTCCTGGTCAGCGACAGCTTGCGATTGGAGTGGAAACATGTCTGGGGCGATTTGCTCGCCATCGTGACCGCGATTTTTTATGCGGCCTATTTGCTGGCAATCAAGTTTCTGAGGCGCACTTATTCGCCGCCCACGATCATGGCTTGGGCGGGGCTGGTCACTTGTCCGTTGCTTATGGTGGCTGCTTGGGTGGGGGGCGAAAACTTTCTGGCGCTCTCCTGGAAAGGCTGGTTGGTGCTGCTGTTATTGGCGTTGTTGAGTCATGTCGCGGGCCAGGGACTCATCACTTATGCGGCGGCGCATCTGTCGGCATCGTTGCTTTCGATCAGTTTGATGTTGCAACCGGTAGTGGCGGCCGTTTTGGCGTGGATACTTCTGAATGAACCGCTCAGTTGGCAGCAGATTGCCGGCGGCATCGTCATCCTAGCGGGCATCGCTCTGGCCAGTCAGGCAAAGTCGTAATGACCTGTCCATGGGATAGAACACACTTTATTGCGCCGCATTTGGCTTGTAGTCCGGCGCGCCGAGGCTTCTCAACGCGATTGTTTATAAACCTGACCATCGCAAAACGCGCTTCAGGGCTGAATTTTTGCGCGAAAGAATTCCCAGGGCGGTGCGTTCAGGATTTCTTCCTCGTAAAGCAAAACCGAAGCGCCATCGAGCAAATCATACGAACGAATTTCCGTCCACGCATTCAGATCACGGCTTCGTTCCAGGGTGAAACGCTGGTCCGGCAGCCCCGAAAAAAGAAAGCGATTCGTCGTCACGTTGGCCGACGACATTCCATACGTGTATTGCACGAAAATGGGATCGGATCGCGGCACAATCTGGCTGCGCAAAATAATGCCTTCGATGCCAGCAACGATGAGTTGACCGCTGGGATTGGTCTCAGCGGTGTAAATGGATTTTTCAGTGATGGTGCCGCGCGAGGTCCAGGTGATGAGATCGGGGCTGGTCAGAACCGTTCCCTGGTTTCCAACCACAAACCAGGTTTGATCGATGCGGGCGACATCATTCAACCAACTCGTCGTCCCGCTGATGCGGCGAGTCCAGTTCACTCCATCGATGCTGGTGAGAATCGCTCCGTTTTGGCCCACGGCAACCAATTGGTCATTGAAATTCCGCACGCGAAAAATCCAATCAAGGGTGTTCGCATTGCGCAACGTCCAGGCATTCCCGTCCGGACTCGTCAGGACCGTTCCGTCATCGCCGACGGCGACAAGTCCGCCGCGAAAACCGGTGACGGAAGAAAGGAACTTGGTTGTGGAGGTGGTTCTCTGGACCCAATTCGATCCATTCAAACTGGTCAGAATCGTGCCGTTGCCGCCGCTGGCGACGAGCAAATCGTTCCACGCGGTCACGCCCTGCAAATCATTCGTGGTGGGTCGAGGTTCAACAGCGTTCCAGATCACACCCAGCGTGCTGACCATGTTGGTGGTGATGGTCCCGGAGGAATTGGTTGAGGTAACTTCTCGCTGCTCATCCGGACTGAGCAGGATGGATCCGGCGCTGCCGACCGCGACAGCCAGATTGGTGAATCCTCCCACGCCCAGGAATGTGGTATTGGTCGCCGAACTCGGGATGAGTTCGATTGACCAGTTCACCCCGTCCGAACTCGTGAGGATAGTGGCGAAATCGCCCACGGTGATGTAGAGCCCGTTAAACCGGCGCAGATCCCAGAGCCAATTGCGTAGCGTATCGCTGTAGGGCAGCCAAAACGTCGGACTGCTGGTGCTGTTCGTTTTGAAGCCTTCGACGAGCATGCCGGTGCGACCTCCGACCCAATAGGAATCGCCAGTCCAGATCGCGCTGAGATAGGTCCAGGCCGGCGCCGGGGCAGTCTTCGATGGATCCAATTCGTTCGACCATGCGGCGCGCGGTTCACTCAATAGCAATTGCGAGTCTCCTGCCATTAATCGAGCTCCGTTTTGCCCGGTGACGGCAAACAAATCATTGGTCGCGTTCGCCCCCAGGGAAAACCAAAGCAGTCCCGAGTCGCTGAAGTAATTCTTGCCACCGGACCCGACCAGCAAGAACTGATTGTTGATCCACGCCACTTTGTTCAGGTCGGTGGTGGAAGGAATCGACGTCGTGAGGCGTTGCCAGGAAGTGCCGTTCGAGCTGACGGCGACAAGTCCGCCTTCGCCGACGGCGACGAATCTGCCGGCCGTGCTTCCATAAGCCACGCTGCGCAGCCAATTGCTGAATGACACCGCGCGGCGTTGCCAGTTTGCGCCATCCGCGCTGGTGTAGATCGCCCCGTTATCGCCCACGGCAACGAGGAGGGTCGGAGAAGCAGCCACACCTTCGAGCCAATCGGCAGTTCCGAGATTCACGACGTTGAACGCCTCCACGGAATCGCCGTACACGACCGTGCCATTTTCGCCGGTGATGACGATCCGGTTGTTGAAAAAAGTCACGGCGCGCAGCGCGCTGATCGTGCCGCTTTCGCGCGGAGTCCAGAACAGCAGATCATCGCTCGTGAAAATCTGTCCGCGCTCCGCCACTTGAACGACCAGCCCGTCCTTGAAGGCCATGTCGATAATATTCGCGCCGTGCGGCGTTGGGTTGGACCAGCGCCAGCGCAAAGGAAAGGTGACGGCTTCCAGCTGGGACGTGATGGAAGCGAACACGAGAACAATCAGAGGCAAGGACAAGAGATTTCCGGGCGAGTGGCCGACGCGAAGCATAAGAATGGGAAAAGTCACATCAGGATTTGGCAGAGAGCGGAGTCGAGGTGGACGAGATCGCCCCTGAGTCGAACAACGAATCAGGCAGGCTCAGTTCAAAAACAGATCCCTCGGGCGAACTGCTTCGCAATTCGAGGCTGGCTCCGAGGTGATGCGCGAGTTGTTTGCTGATGGCAAGGCCGATCCCGCTGCCACCCTCTTTCGTGGAACGACACGGAGAAAAGAGGTGCGGGCGCAATTCGGTTGGAAACCCTGCACCCTGATCGCGCACTTCGCACACAATCTTTTCTTTCACCCGGTGAATCGTCAGTGACACGGATTTTCCCGAAGGCGTGGCTTCGATGGCGTTGCTGACGAGATTCTCCAGGATCAGCAGGATGAGATTGGCATCGCGATTGGTTAAGTGGCCGCTGGCCGATTCGCGCACGAGGAATTCCACTCCCGCTTCACGCGCGCGTTGTTGCAGTTTGCTCGAAATCATTTGGGCGAGCTCCGGCACCGAAAGCTCATAGGCCATCGAGCCGTCCGTCTCGCGCAGGATGCGCACGACGTCGTTGATGAGCGTTTGCATCCGGCGGGTGGTCGAAAGGGCCGCGGCCCATTCCGTGTCGCTTCCCGATTTTTCGGACGTGGGCAAATTCGACATAAAATTCTGCAGGCCGAAGAGCGGGTTCTT
>JBFMDG010000738.1:0-3783 GCA_040754135.1 Verrucomicrobiota bacterium | reverse complement strand
TGGCTCTGGCCACCCGACCCAAAGATCGATTGGCTTCCGCCGGCGTCCGGAAAAATGCGTCGGCAGCGGGAGCCGGTGATTGCGGCGCCACGGCCAGCGCCTCCATTTTCAGTTCCTCCATGGCTTGTCCATAGACCTGCGGTTTGAGGGAGGAATACAACTCCGGCTCGACCACTGGCCGCGTGGTATAAAGCGGCTGATACAAATCCATGATGAACGAAATCGGGCGCCCGGAAACCAGCGACATGCGCACATTGTTCCAATCTTCGTCGCTCGTGTTCTCCACAATCGCCCAGCCCTGCAGAAAGGGGCCGGCGTCCTCATCGAGCACCAGGCGATAACTGGTCTTCCAAACCGGAGTTTGCGTGATGTAGGACACGCTCACATTTCTTCGCCCTTCTCCGTCGAAAGTGATGCCGACAGATTTCTTCTGGGTGTCATGGCCGGTGGCGAGGACGTTCAAGGCCTGGCGTAATTCGCCATTCAACCGATCGTTCAGCAGCTTGATCCGCTTCACCTGCGGCAAGGGAATGCTTTGCAAACCGTCCTCCGCCAATAAATTCAGATATTCGACTTCCACCTGTTTATCCTCTCCGACCGGTTGCATTTTCTTTTCCACACCGAGGATGGTGCCGGTGACGGCATTGGGCCAGAGGACTTCGACCTGCTCGCCGCGAACCTGATTCAGCAATTGCCCGAGCGTGGGATTTTCTGTCAGATCGACGCCGAAGCTGCGCAATGTTTTGGTGATGGGATCGCGGGATTCGTAAGTGACGGTTTGCACTTTGCCCCCGCTGAAATCCTGCACGACGAGACTTTTCAAAAGGTCGTTGATGTCATCGACTTTGAATGTCAGCTCGATTTGCGTGCGGCCGTTCACCTCGCCGTTTCGTTCGAAGTAACCGACGCCGCTGGAATAAAGGATGACATCGCGCAGGGGCAGGGCGGCGGTCAGGGAAGGCGTGGTGGGCGTTTTGCCTGTGGCTTCGGCAGCGACCAGCGGGAGAGACAACCAAGGTGTGAGCAACAATATTTTTGCGATCGTTTTCATGCGTTCGTTTTTCTGCAACGAGGTTTCAAATTTAACTCAGGTGCGGTGCCTTACTCCCGGTTTTGGCGATCCGTTTGAATGAAGGGCTCGGGCAATTGATGAAGGCTCCCGGAAAGCAACTCGAGACTGCTGCCGATGCCCAGATCGCCATGCGAGTTCCGGTCCGCATAACTGCTGCTGGCACTGGCCTGAGCAGCCCATTGCCGACTTCCATCCCGTCCCACCAATTCCACCGCATCGATTTCGTTCCAACCCGAGACACGGCTGGTGTCGAGATAAAGCGTGATCGTTTGCGAGCGAATGCCGAGTGGCGCTTCAAAAGCTGTTTCCACCGGCGCCTCGGCCGGTGGTTCGACGCCTTCCCAAATCGAGATTTCCTGTCCACTAGGCAAAAGCGCTGTCACACGCGAAATCGCGCCCGGATGATACGTTTCCCGCACTCTGACTTCGGCAACATCGACCCAATTGGTGTACTGCAAACGCACCCATTCAGATCCTGAATCTGGCGCGCGCGCCGCCCAGGCCGTTTGCAGATCGCCAGCTTGGAAAGTATCGGGTGGGCCAATCATTTGTTCAGGGCCCCACGGCCGCTTGCGCGTCCGGCTGGGGCTCTCTGTTTGTTGAGGTTGTCCCTGAGTTTGAGCAAGCCGTTGTTCCAATGCTTGAATTCTCTGTTCCAGAATTGTCACCTTGTTGGATAAGCCTGCGATTCTTACCGTTCCTCCCGCCACCTCATTGCGCGCCGCAATGAGTTGCCGGCGCAAATCGGTCACTTCTCCCGCATCCGACGTCGAGATGGGAGCGGCCTGCGAAGTTCGGGCGAAGAGTTCCTGCCGCAATCGTTCCTGTTCCCTCCGCCATCGCAATTGTTGAATCCAAAGAAAACTGAGCGCGCCGGCCAGCGCGGCCACAATCAGATAACGTGCGATTTTCATAGCACTGTCTCTTTCGACCAATCGAGGCACGGCGCGTTAGACGGAACCCAGTCGCGGAGGCTCCGGGTATTTCAATCGCGCGACTCCTCGGCGAGCAAGAATCGGTGGCGTGAAGGACAATGGCAAAGGACATCATGTTGACGCCTCACTGCGTTGCGCCAGGCCTTCGGACGATTGGGCATCCCGAGTTCGGCGCGAATCTTCGCCGGGATGTTGTCGCGGTGAAAAGCTTGCACGTCACTCACAACCAACGTCCTTGTCACCGGAGGACGGCCAGCCTGTTGCCGGGGCTTAAAGCGCGGCGTCGGTGACCGCACCGAGATGAGCTGAACTGACGAGTTTGGCGTACTTGGCCAGCACTCCTCGGGTGTAACGCGGTTTCGGCTGGCGCCATTTGGCCAGGCGGCTTTTGATTTCTTTGGCCGGCAAATCCAAAGTGATCTCACGTTTCTGAGCGTCGATAGTGATCGGATCGCCATTCTTCACAATAGCGATCGGGCCGCCCACGAATGCTTCCGGTGTGACATGCCCGACGACAAACCCATGGCTGCCTCCGGAAAATCGGCCGTCGGTGATCAAGGCCACTTCTTTGCCGAGCCCTTTGCCCATGATGGCAGAGGTAGGCGATAACATTTCGCGCATGCCTGGGCCGCCTTTGGGTCCTTCGGAACGAATGACCACCACGTCGCCTTTTTTGATTGTGCCATCGAGGATAGCAGCAAGCGCGGCTTCCTCCGATTCGAACACGCGAGCGCGTCCTGAAAATCGCAAGCCCTCCTTGCCGCTGATTTTGGCCACGGCACCAGTCGGAGCAAGGTTGCCGTAAAGAATCACCAAATGGCTATTCGGTTTCACCGGATTATCGAACGATCGAATCACGTCCTGTCCGGCGGGATAAGGCTGCGCATGGGCTAGATTCTCCGCGACTGTTTTGCCCGTGACCGTCAGGCAATCGCCATGAAGCAGGCCACGGTCGAGCAGCATTTTCATCAACGGCACCAAGCCGCCAATGCGAACCAATTCGGCCATCACGTATTTGCCGCTCGGCTTGAGGTCGCCGAGAACCGGAACGCGTTTTCCAATGCGCGTGAAGTCGTCAATGGTGAGCTTCACTCCGGCGGCATGAGCCATGGCCAGGAGGTGCAACACGGCATTGGTGGATCCCCCGAGCGCGGTCACAACAGTAATGGCGTTTTCAAATGCTTTCCGCGTCATGATATCCCGCGGGCGGATGCCGGCTTTCAGAAGCTGCATCACCGCCGCTCCGGCCCGATGGCAATCGTCGCTTTTATCTTTGGAAACGGCCGCTTGCGCCGAACTGTTGGGCAGACTCATGCCGAGGGCTTCGATGGCACTGGCCATGGTGTTGGCGGTGTACATGCCGCCGCAAGAACCGGCCCCGGGAATTGCGCAAGATTCCAGCTTGGCCAGATCTTCGTCCGACATGGCTTTGTTGGCGTGTTTACCGACGGCTTCAAAAACCGACACGATATCCACCGGTTTATTCTCGAAACAACCGGGCAAAATGGTGCCGCCATAAACAAACACGGCTGGACGATTCAATCGCGACATGGCGATCAAACATCCAGGCATGTTCTTGTCACATCCCCCGATCGCCACCAGGCCGTCAAATCCTTCGCAACCCACCACCGTCTCGATGGAATCGGCAATGACTTCACGCGAGACCAGGGAATACTTCATCCCCTCCGTTCCCATCGAAATGCCATCGGAAATGGTGATGGTATTGAACACGACGGCTTTGCCGCCCGATTCGTTGACGCCTTGGGTCACATGAAC
>JBFMDG010000737.1:0-3785 GCA_040754135.1 Verrucomicrobiota bacterium | reverse complement strand
TTGGAAAAGGGTGCTCGTATGGAAAGTCCCGTTCGCCAAATGGTTTGTCGGCGGCCAGCTCAATGTCAGTTATAATTGCCTCGATCGTCACCTGAATACGCCCACGGCCAATAAAGCCGCTCTGGTTTGGGAAGGCGAACCCGCGGGTCCAGGCAAGCCGGGAGAGGAACGAACCCTCACTTACAAACAACTGCATCGCGAAGTCTGTTTGTTCGCGAATATTCTAAAGCGCAACGGCATTCGCAAAGGCGATCGGGTGATCATTTACCTGCCCATGGTTCCCGAAGCGGCCATCGCCATGCTGGCCTGCGCCCGCATCGGCGCGGTGCACTCGGTCGTGTTCGGAGGTTTCAGCGCCCAGTCGGTGGCCGATCGCATTCACGATTCCCAAGCCAAAATGGTCATCACCGCCGATGGCGGATTCCGCCGCGGCGCGATCGTGCAATTGAAGAAAAATGTGGACGATGCGCTCACGATCAAGGACGCGGAAGGCCAGCTGCTCGCCAAGACGATCGAGAAAGTGATCGTCCTCCGCCGCGCCGGCAATGAGGTGCATATCGAGGAAGGCCGCGATGTTTGGTGGCATCGGGAATTGGAGTATGTCACGCCCGATTGTCCCGCCGAGAAGCTGGATAGTGAAGCGCCCTTGTTCATTCTTTACACGAGCGGTTCGACCGGAAAACCGAAAGGCATTTTGCATACGACCGGCGGCTATTTGCTCGGCGCCAAACTCACGCACAAATATGTGTTCGATATCAAGGAAACCGATGTTTACTGGTGCACCGCCGATGTCGGATGGGTCACTGGCCACAGCTATGTTGTTTATGGTCCGTTGGCGAATGGCGCGACCAGTTTGATGTATGAAGGTGCTCCAAATTTTCCCGAGCCCGATCGTTTCTGGCGCATTGTGGCCAAGTATGGCGTTACCATCATGTACACCGCGCCCACTGCCATTCGCGCTTTCATGAAGTGGGGCATCGAATGGCCTAAGAAACATGACCTCAGTTCCCTCCGGCTCCTCGGCACGGTGGGCGAACCGATCAATCCGGAAGCGTGGATCTGGTATCACGAAATCATCGGCGGCAAACGTTGTCCGATTGTCGATACGTGGTGGCAAACCGAAACGGGCGGAATCATGATTACCCCCTTGCCCGGCGCCACGCCCACGAAACCGGGCAGCGCCACCCTGCCCTTCTTCGGAATCCTCCCTGAAGTCGTCGATGACAAAGGCCGGCCTGTGCCGCGCAATACCGGCGGGAAACTGGTCATCCGCAAGCCATGGCCCAGCATGCTGCGCGGCATTTGGGGCGATCCGCAACGCTACAAGGAAATTTATTGGAGCGAGGTCAAAAACAGCTATTTCACCGGAGACGGTTGCCGCCAGGATGAAGAGGGTTACTTCTGGATCGTCGGCCGAATTGATGACGTCCTCAATGTTGCCGGGCATCGCATCGGCACCGCCGAAGTTGAAAGCGCGCTCGTAAGCAATCCGAAAGTCGCCGAAGCCGCAGTCGTCGGACGACCTGATGAATTGAAAGGTCAGGCGCTTGTGGCTTTCGTCACTTTGAAAGGGAATGTCCACGCCACGCCGGAATTGCGCGGTGAATTGCGCGATCATGTCGCCAAAGAAATCGGGCCGGTGGCCAAGCCGGATGACATTCGGTTTGCCGAAGCGCTTCCAAAAACGCGTTCCGGAAAAATCATGCGGCGTTTGTTAAAGCAAATCGCGGCGGGCGGGGAAATCAAAGGCGACACCACTACGCTCGAAGATTTCAACGTGCTGGCGCGCCTGAGTCAGACGGAAGAGTGAACCTCAATGTCTCAAGGCACGGCTGAAAACGCCGGCGATCCGCGCGACCAGACTGATGCGGCTCGTCGCGGCTCTTAATTTCGCGGCTCGATCTGATCGAGCGGTTTGCCCCACCAGTTGGGCCGGTCGGTATATTCCGGCACGCGATAATCGACCTCTTTGGCGAGCCGGTCGTGTTCCGCTTCCATATGCGCGCGCAACGCCCTGTGCGCCGCGTCCCGGAACAGATTCTTCGTTTCGTACGGATCACGCTTCAGATCGTACAATTCGGTCCAATCTTCGTATCCCGGATAACGAATCAGCTTGGCGTCAACGGTGCGGACGGCGGTGATGTCGGGCACGCGCGAATTGTTTTGGCGCTCGGCAAAATACTCGTAAAACCACGACTGCCGCCAGGGAATGGCGCGGCCCTCGAAAAGCGGACGCCAACTCCGTCCTTGCATGGCTGCGGGGGCATCGATGCCGGCGAAATCGAGAACGGTCTGCGCCAGATCCAAATTCAAGATCATTTCATCGACAACGCGTCCACGCGTCGAGTCGCCGAGCGCTGGGTACCGGACGAGGAATGGGATGCGTAAACTTTCGTCGTACGCGCTGCGTTTATCGCCGAGGCCGTGTTCGCCGAGGTAATAGCCATTGTCACTGGTGTAAATGACGATGGTGTTCCGGCTCAACTGGAGTGCCTCGAGTGCCTCGAGCAATCGCCCGAGACAATCGTCCACCGCGCTGATGCAGCGAAAATAATTGAGGTTGACCGGCACGATCGCATTGGTGGCCGCCGCCGCCCGCTGGATGCGTCCCGGCAAACCGGCCAGGTAGGGAGGAACATGGTTGAAGTTCGCCACGGCTCGCGCCGTTTCTCCGGCGAAGCGGTTTGTGGCGCGCGGCGGCGGTGTGAAGGGGCCATGTGGCGATTTGAAGCCGAGCACCAGCAGCCAGGGTTTTGCGGCGTTCGTTTGCGCTTTCAAAAACGCGATGGCCTCATCCGTCGCCAAATCATCAATCCAACCTTTTTTACGGATCTCCTTTCCATTCACGATGAATACCGGATCGACATAACGTGAATGGCCGATGTAAGTGGCGTGGTGATCAAAACCGGGCCGCTCGCGCTGGCCGTCCATGTGCCATTTGCCGACATAGGCTGTGGTGTAACCCGCCGCTCGCAACAAGGTGGCGTGGGTGAAGTTGGTGGCGGGAAACGGCCGGAAATTAGAAGCCACGCCATTCAGATGATTGTAGCGCCCCGTCAGATACACCGCACGGCTCGGGGCACACAGTGAACTGACCACGAATGCATTCCGGAACCGAACCCCTTCCGCTGCGAGCCGGTCCATGTGCGGAGTTTTGAACCAGGGAAATCGCGCACGCGCCCCCTGCTCCCGCTGCACCACCGACATCGCATCGTACCGCTGATCATCGGTGTAGATGAAAAGGAAATTAGGGCGCGGCAAGGCGCGGGTGAGTTCGGCGGCAATCGCGGAATGCGCCAATAGCAAGACAAACAACCCAAACAAGAACCGCTGAAGAAATGGCGCCGCAACTGTGCCTGTACTGCGAAGCGCGCATCGGCCTATCGCCTTGCTCGTCTTGTTCGTCAAGTTCGGGTTCATCGTTGGTATGGATCTGGAAAATCAATCTCGGAGATCAGCGCGTCCCGCGTTGAATAAATTCGCTCCGGCTGAGTGTGCCGTCTTTGTCCGTATCGAATCGCTCGAATCGCGTCTTCGCTTCGGCTTGATTCGCTTGATTGGACAGGAATTCTTCGCGGGTCAACTTGCCATCGCGATTGGCATCTCTGCGTTCAAACAAGGCGGCACGGTTTGTTCCCGCTGATGAAGTCCGGCGCGTCGCCGCTGAAATTTGCGGTTTCGCTTCGCCGAGGTTCGCGAGCAATGCCTGAAGTTTTTTCACTTCGCGCGAGTGATCGGCCGCGAGATTTTTCGTTTCGAGCGGGTCGGTTTGATAATCGTAAAGT
>JBFMDG010000736.1:0-3793 GCA_040754135.1 Verrucomicrobiota bacterium | reverse complement strand
GGGGAAGTGATCTGCGATTTTTCCAGAAGGAATTTGTCCACCGCGCGGACCAGTTGGTTGAGCTCGAACAATTGTTCGATCATCCCGGGAGCCACGTTCTGAATGCTGCCCGGTTTTGCGCCCGTTTCGAGCTCGAACAAATGAGCGAGCCGGCATTTGGTGTCGTTCAGGCATTGAAAGGCCGCGTTCAATTCGCTGGTCTGCGTGTGAGCGCGCTCCTGGTCCACGCGTGTTCCCTCATGGACGCGATCCGGGTGAGACTCGGTCGTGAGCGCGAGAAATCTTCGTTTCAATTCCGCAGGATCAAGCCAGGGCCGGCGCGGTTCGTTCAGCAACGCGAAATAATCAGTCATGCCAAAGTGGAACCGCTCCGTTGCGCCCGGTCAGGCGCTGAAACTCTCGCCACAGGAACAACTCGTGGCCGCATTGGGGTTCTTAACCTTGAATCCGCCCTCTTGGAGCGCCTCCACGTAATCGAGTTCTGAACCGGTCACATAAAGCGCGCTTTTCGGATCGACCACCACACGAATGCCGCTGGTTTCGACGAGAATATCGCGGCTGGCAGGTTGATCCTGGAGATCCATTTTGTATTGCAGTCCGGAACAGCCGCCGCCGACAACAGCTACGCGCAACACGCCTTGAGGGCGTCCTTGTTTGGCCAGGAGCGAACTGACTTTGCGCGCAGCGCTCGGCGTCACTTTGATGAGGCGTTCATCGCCAATCCGGAATCCGGGCTGCGCACTGGCATGGCTGGTGGCTTGGGCTGCAATCATACGGGCTGACAGTAGCGTCAGGGCGAAGGAGCGTCAATGACCGCGCCTCGCCCCCTCGTCCCGCCTCGCGCGCGCCAATTTCTCTTGCGCCTGCTTTGCGCAACCGATGCGCATCAAAGACCGCGGGACAGCGCGTCCCACCTGTCCTTGGAGGTTTCAGCGCCTTTCTTTGTCGATTATGTTAAGCTTAACATAAGCGACAAAGGAAAGCTCAACGCATCGCCAAATGGTTCAAACTCCAGCGGTCGCAGCACCGCATGCGCGGTCGCGAAGCTTTTGCTTGATTTCATACTCCGGTCTTTCCACGCTGCCCTTGAAAACCCGAAGCTGCAACGCGAGTTCAATTCTCAAATATGAACGCTTCATCATCCGCCCTCGGCCATTCGCATGCCCATTTGAATCGGCCCGGTTGCAATCGTCGCGCTTTTCTCAAAGGCGCCTCCGCCGCGCTCGTGGCCGGGGCCTTTGCTCCGCCGCTGCACAGCATCGAACGCGATTGGACCGGAAAAACCCCGGTCCGATATCCGGATCCCGATATCGTGGTGCTCGATCCGCGTTTTGGAAAATACAAGCTCGGCAACACGCCCATTTTGCGTCTGCACACCGGCACCCTCTGGGCGGAAGGCCCGGCGTGGAATGGTGTCGGCCGCTATTTGCTCTGGAGCGACATTCCCAACGATCGTCAGTTGCGCTGGCTCGAAGAGGATGGTCACGTGAGCGTCTTTCGTAAACCAGCCGGCAACAGCAACGGCAACACCTTCGATTATGAAGGCCGCCAGATCGCTTGCGAACATGGCCATCGCCGCGTGGTGCGCTACGAACACAACGGCAAAATCACTGTGCTCGCGGATCAATGGCAGGGGAAACCGCTCAACGCGCCCAACGATGCCGTGGTTCATCCCGATGGCGGCATCTGGTTTACCGATCCGGGTTACGGCAGCATGATGAATTATGAGGGCAACAAAGGCGAATTGCAGATCAAAGAGGCGATCTACCGCATCGATCCCAAGTCCGCCAAAATGGAAATCGTCACCGACGAATTGCATAAGCCCAATGGCCTCTGCTTTTCCCCCGATTACAAAAAGCTTTACGTCGCCGACACGGGCGGTCCGCAGCCCAAGGGCATTTTTGTTTGGGACGTCGTCGATCAGATAAAGCTCAAAGGCAAGCGGCTTTTTGCCTCGATGGAAATGGACGGGAAATTCGGCGGAGCGGATGGCATCCGCGCGGATGTGGATGGGAATATCTGGGCGTCGGCCGGTTGGGCCGGAGCAGGGTATGATGGCGTTCACATTTTCGCGCCGGACGGCAAACGCATCGGGCTCATTTTGCTTCCGGAGATTTGCTCGAATGTCTGTTTTGGCGGAACGAAACGGAATCGGCTTTTCATGACGGGTAGCCAATCGCTCTATGCGGTTTACGTCGAAACTCAAGGAGCGCACATCACTTGAAGTGAAGGAACAATAAATCGGAGTCGCCTCCCTGCGCGGAGGGCGCCCTCGAAAAGAATCTTGAATCGTTCGCTGAAAAAGTCTCAAGCTGTTCCACACCGTTTGCCTATGTTTCGAATCACCTTGTTCCTTGGGCTGCTCATGGCAGCACCGTTCCTCCCCCAAAACCAGGCCGCTGAAGACCGCCGAGCACGCGTACTCAACGACCGCGCCGAAGTGCAGTCGCAGGGCAAATGGATTTACAACAATCTGAACGAAGCTGTGGCCGAAGCGGGCCGGACCGGGAAACCGATTTTGGCGGTGATCCGCTGCATTCCGTGACACGAGTGCCGCACTTTTGACGAACAGGTTGTTCGTCGTGATCCTCAAATTGCGGACTTGATGGATCATTTTGTTTGCGTCCGCCTGGTGCAGGCCAACGCCATGGATCTGCGCGTTTTCCAGTTCGATTACGACCTCACCTTTGGCGTTTTCTTTCTCAACGCCGACCACACGGTTTATGGCCGTTTTGGGTCGCGATCCGATCGCAAGGATGCGGCGAAAGACATCTCGCTGGAAGGATTTCGCAAGGCCATGCAAGCCGCGCTGGATCTGCACAAGAATTATCCCGCGAACAAATCAACCTTGGCTGGAAAACAGGGGCGCGCACCTCGCTTTGCCGTGCCCGAAGCATACCCATCGTTGAAAGGGAAGTACCAGCCGAAACTCGATTACGAGGGCAAGGTGGTTCAAAGCTGCCTGCATTGTCACCAGGTGCGCGAAGCGGAACGGCTCTGGTTCCGATCCGCGCGGCAACCGATTCCGGATGAGGTGCTCTATCCCTGGCCGATGCCCGATGTCGTCGGGTTGCGCCTCGATCCCTCTGAAAAAGCCACCGTTCGTTCCGTCACGGCAAAATCGCCTGCAGAAAAGGCCGGGTTCAAGGCAGGGGACCAAATTGTCGCTCTGGAAGGACAGCCACTGCTATCCATCGCCGACGTTCAGTGGGTCCTGGAAAACACACCCCAGCCCGGGACGATCCGCGCGCAGGTTTTGCGCGGTAAAAAAACGATCGAATTGAAATTGGAATTACCGGAGGCGTGGCGGCGTGCCAATGATATTTCCTGGCGGGCAACGAGCTGGGATCTTCGCCGGATGAGCACAGGCGGTTTGCTGTTGCATCCCTTGACGATGGAAGAGCGGCGTCGCGCCAGACTGAATGAAAATGAATTGGGATTGCGCGTCGAGCACGTGGGTGAATATGGCGAACATGCCGTCGCCAAAAAAGCCGGGTTCAAGAAAAACGATATTGTGACCAGTGTGGACGGTCGGACGAGTCCGTGGAGCGAAAGCCAGTTGATGGGTTACCTGTTGCAAAACAAGAAACCGGGCGACCGCGTGCCCGTGAAGATCTTGCGCGGCGGCGAATCGATCGAACTCGAACTCACAATGCAATAACGCCATCGCCTGCGCGGCGAGGCCTCGCACCTGGCGATTCACCGCGAAGCTCGGATCACTTCGTCGGCGCAAGAGTCCGAGGCCTTAAGGCAACCTCGATTAATTTGAGTTTGGGCCTCTTGCTTCCGCGGC
>JBFMDG010000735.1:0-3836 GCA_040754135.1 Verrucomicrobiota bacterium | reverse complement strand
GGGACCCGCAGCGGCATGGTTCGTCCGGCAGGTGGGAAAAATACGAGAGCCTCGCAATGATGGGCACGCGCTGCGGCTTACAAAGCCGCGGTCCGGAGCGCCCGGAGCGCGGGTCTGGGACCCGCAGCGGCATGGTTCGTCCCGGACACGAGGGAAAAATACGAGAGCCTCGCAATGATCGGCACGCGCTGCGGCTTACAAAGCCGCGGTCCGGAGCGCCCGGAGCGCGGGTCTGGGACCCGCAGCGGCATGGTTCGTCCCCGGACACGAGGGAAAAATACGAGAGCCTGCAATGATGAACACGCGCTGCGGCTTTCTAAGCCGCGGTCCGGAGCGCGCATTCTCACACCCTCGTCAAATCCCGCTTTGAACGCAATGCACTCGAAAAGGTCGATTAAGAAGTTAACAACATTCCTGTTCTGGAAGTTCTGGCCGTTGATTGTGGACCGTTGATCGCTGATTTATGGAACATTCACACATCACCACCGATTCAAAATCCCTCCTCATTCCGAAACGCGCCGTTCCCCAATGGCTGCAGGATATCGATCGATTGCTTCGCGGCGATGCCACGCAGGTGGCCGTGCTAAAGGCGCGAGGCATCGATGTCGCCGATGGCGGCGTCGGGATTGCCATCCTGTTGCTGGGCCTGGTTTACGGAGCATGCATGGGCTTCTTCACGCTGTTGCGCGGGGACTCGAGCTGGTTGCTTCAATTCATTTCGGGAATGGTCAAGGTGCCGATGCTCTTTGTCCTGACGCTCCTGGTGACGTTTCCGTCCCTGTATGTTTTTAACGCACTGATGGGTTCGCGTTTATCGGGAATGGTGTTATGGCGTTTGCTCACTTCTTCGACGGCGGTCACGATGGCGGTGCTGGCTTCCTTTGGTCCGGTGGTGGCGTTTTTTTCGCTCAGCACGACCAGTTATTCATTCATGCTCCTGCTCAACGTGCTGATGTTTGGTGTCTCTGGATTTCTGGGTTTGAAATTCCTGTTGCAAACATTGCATCGCATCGCGCATACGCTCTCGATCCGCGAAGTCGAGGTGACGCCGCCGGTATTGAATCCTGATCCTGCGAATGCAGGGGCGTTGGAAACGGTCAAGGGCCAGACGCCTGTGCGGCAGACGCAAGTGGTCTTCCGCATTTGGATTATCGTGTTCGGCCTTGTGGGAGCGCAAATGAGTTGGGTGTTGCGCCCGTTCCTCGGCAGTCCAAATGAACCTTTTGCCATCTTGCGCTCGCGGGAATCCAATTTCTTCCAGGCCGTCTGGCAACATCTGACCAACCTTTTCAGCTGAGCCAGGGATGAATCCGCACATCGGCGGCCGCACCCGCGCAGGTTGGATCAGCATTCCGGCGCAAATCCTCGAAGGCGAATTTCAATCGAGCGGGGTGAAGGCGCCGTCCACGCGGCAATTGCTTATGATTGGCGTCGGTGCCGCATCGATTTTCGGCGCCGTCATGGGGACGTTCAGCGGACTTGCGCCCGGGCATTTTATCCAGATTGCGCTTTCGGCGATCAAAGTGCCGTTGCTCCTTTTGGGCAGCCTGACCCTTTGTTTGCCGAGTTTTTTTGTGTTGAACACCTTGTTTGGTTTGCGCCGCGATTTTTCCGAAGCCTGGCGGGCGATCGTGATGAGCCAGACCGCGTTGGCATTAGTCCTTTGTTCGCTGAGTCCATTGACGACCGTTTGGTATGCCTCATCAGGGAGTTACCGCGCGGCGGTGTTGTTCAACGCTGTTTTGTTTGCGATGAGCAGTGGGAGCGCTCAGTTGCTGCTCCATCGGTTGTACCAGCCTTTGATCCGGCGCAACTCAAAGCATCGCGCGCTGCTTCGTGTCTGGTTGGGGATTTACATTTTTGTCGGAATTCAACTGGGCTGGGTCTTGCGTCCGTTTGTTGGCGATCCCGCGGCGCCAGTGCAATGGTTTCGCGAGGACGCCTGGGGAAACGCCTACGTCACCGTGGCGCAACTGCTTTGGAATTTATTTCGCAATTAATAGTTCCCCACGCGAGCGACTCACACTTCCAGCATTACTCGGACGCCCTTTGACGTATTCACTGCTCACTGGAGCGATAAAATTGGCTCGACGCAGCCCGGGCGATTGGTTCTGCTTTGGCCGGAGTGAATTGTTATGGCTGATGTTGTTTGCAGGTGGTGTTGGCGCTGTGCGTTGCTCTGGATTTTTGCGGTTAGTTTGCCCTTTCCCCTCCGCGGAATCACACCGGCGAAACTCTCTATCGCGCGACCGTTCACGAACGGATGGATCGAAGTCCGTTCTGCTTTTTCAGATCCGGATCTCGTGCTGGAATTTCAAGCAGGAGCTGCCCCCGGCCCGTTCTCGACCGTCTCCGTCTTACACTCGCCCGCCAATGTATTTATCGATCCTGCAACCGCGGAGTTCACCCATCGATTTTATCGGGTCAGCGCTCGCTCCAGAACCGCCGCCGACGATTGGAAGAATCAGGTGCTTGATTTATCAGACCCTTTTCTTTCGGCGCAGTCAGACCCGGCGCTGAGCGATCCGCGCTGGATCAAGTTCGCCATCCTGTTGAACGAACCGCATCGGATCTATTTCCAGGACAGCCTGAAATATTTGTTTCACTATGATTTTGCCCGGGCGCGATTCGCGCCGTTTCGCAACATGAGCCGGGACGCTTTCAACCAGGTATCGCTCTATGCCGCGAATCAACAAGTGCTCCTGGGTGCGGTGATTTTTCCGGGGCAATCGAATTTGCCGGAGTTTGGAATTCAATTCGCCGGGTACGACGCCTATCCGCGGGAGATGGTGAAAAAGTATTTCGAAACGGTGCGCTCGGCCATCGCGCCATACGGAAGGGCTCGGGCTTTTTACATGCCGGTTTACGAGCAGGCCGATCTGGCGCGCGCCGAACAGGCCTACTTTGAATCGCATGGCATTCGCCTCAGTTCCGTCGAGCGATGGCTCACCACCGATGCCATTTACGCTCAGGGCTGGGCTTTGGGCCGGCTTAAGTTTGTCACCGCGGCTGAAATTGAACGCGCCTATGCCGAAGGAAGTTTAAAACCGGACGACGTTTTGTTGACGGATGGTGTGCCGGCGGAGGTGCCGTTTGTGGCTGGGATCATGACGCTGGCTCCCTCGACGCCCAATTCGCATGTGGCGATTCTGGCCCGGTCGTATGGTGTTCCGTTTGTATTTCTGGTGAAGGAGAGCGATCGGGAACGCGCGCGGCAGCTCGATGGCCAGCAAATCTGGCTGCGCGCCGTGATCAGTCCGTTCGACACGAAAGTAACCTTTGGCCCGGTGACCGGTGAATTGGACCCGGCCACTCGCGAGGCACTCCTCGCATTGAAAGTGCGCGAGCTTCGTTTCTCGCCGAAAGCGGCCTTTGGAAATATCAGCGCGCCGGCGGACAATCTGCAGCCGTCCGACATCCAATACTTCGGCGGCAAAGCTGCGAATTTTGGATTGTTGCGCCGAACCATTCCTGCCAACGCCCCGCGCGCCATGGCGTTTTCATTCGATCTCTGGGACAGCTTTCTCGATCAGCAATTGCCGGGCGGAAAAACTTTGCGCACGGAAATTGATGAGCGTTTGGCGCGTCATTCCTATCCTCCCAACGTCGCGGCTTTGGAAACGGATCTGGAGTTTATTCGCGATTTAATCAGGAACACTGCGCTGTTTGCACCCGCCCAGAAACAGGCTGTGATCGATGCGCTGATCGGGTCGGCTTTGTTTGACGCGCAAAAGAACATTCGATTTCGCAGCTCGACCAATTTGGAAGACAGCGAGCATTTTACCGGAGCCGGCCTGTATGACAGTTACAGCGGTTGCCTGGCCGACGACCTGGAC
>JBFMDG010000734.1:0-3846 GCA_040754135.1 Verrucomicrobiota bacterium | reverse complement strand
GCCGGTGGCTTGCTTTTCCGCTTCCATGAACGGGAGGAGATAGGCAACCGCTTTCTTCATGACGCGCGCGCTTTTGACCACTTGCGGCAAAAACATTTTGCCCGAACCAAACAGATCCCCGACCACGTTCATCCCCGCCATGAGCGGCCCTTCGATCACCGCGAGCGGGCGTCCCAGTTTTTGCCGCGCCTCCTCGACATCCGGCTCGATGAAATCAACGATGCCTTTGACCAGGGCATGTTCGAGGCGTTTTTCGACGCTTTCCTTGCGCCACGCGTCTTCGACGACCTCCGATTTCTCTTTCTGTTTGACCGATTCGGCAAATCGGGTGAGCCGTTCCGTGGCATCGGGACGCCGGTTCAACAAAACGTCTTCGACCAGTTCGAGCAGATCTTTGGGAATCTCTTCATACACTTCGAGCATGCCGGCGTTTACGATGCCCATATCGAGGCCGGCTTGAATGGCGTGATAAAGAAAAGCGCTGTGCATGGCCTCGCGCACCACGTTGTTGCCGCGGAAACTGAAGGAAATGTTCGAGACACCGCCGCTGACTTTGGCCAGGGGCAGGTTCTGCTTTATCCAGCGCGCGGCTTCGATGAAGTTCACCGCGTAATTGTTGTGCTCCTCGATGCCCGTGGCCACCGTGAGAATGTTCGGGTCAAAAATGATGTCCTGCGCCGGGAAACTCAATTTCTGCGTGAGCAAATCGTATGACCGGCGGCAAATCTCCATTTTCCGCTCCAGGGTATCCGCCTGCCCACGCTCATCGAACGCCATCACGATCACTGCCGCCCCATACCATCGAATCAGCCGGGCTTGTTGCAGGAATTTTTCCTCGCCTTCTTTCAGCGAAATTGAATTCACAATTCCTTTGCCCTGCACGCATTTCAATCCCGCTTCAATAACCGACCACTTTGACGAATCGATCATGATGGGCACGCGCGCGATGGCTGGATCGCTGGCGATGTAGTTCAAAAAGGTCGTCATCGCCTTCGCGCCATCGAGCATCCCTTCATCCATGTTGATGTCGATGATTTGCGCGCCGTTTTCGACCTGTTGCCGTGCGACCGCGAGCGCTTCTTCATACTGGCCGGCCAGGATGAGTTTGGCGAAGCGAGGTGAGCCGGTGACATTGGTTCGCTCGCCGATGTTCACGAAATTGGTTTCCGGACGAATGGTCAAGGCTTCGAGGCCGCTCAGGCGAAGGTAAGGCTCGACCTTGGGAACGACGCGCGGCGGGAGACCGCGCACGGATTCGGCGATGGCTTTGATGTGGGCCGGAGTTGTGCCGCAACAACCGCCTACCATGTTGAGGAATCCGGCTTCCGCCCACTCGCGCAATTGCGGCGCGAGGGATTCGGGAGTTTCGGGAAAGCCAGTGGGAAGCAGTGGATTGGGCAGGCCGGCGTTGGGATAGGCGCTGACGTAAAGCGGCGCCACCTGGGCCAGTTCTTCAATCATGGGCCGCATTTCCTTCGGACCCAGCGCGCAGTTCATTCCCACACTCAACAGCGGCACGTGCGAAATCGAATTCCAAAACGCCTCAACCGTCTGGCCGGTCACGCCGCGATTGCTCCCCGCCTGAATGAAGGTCACTGAAGCCAGCAACGGCACTTGCGAGCGCCCCGGCGACAGCGGCGGCACTGATCCGCCCAATGCATCTTCAGGGCGGCGAAATGGCACCGGCTGAATGCCGCGCTCCTCGAACAAACGCAATATGGCAAAGAACGCCGCCTTGGCATTGAGCGTGTCGAAAATCGTTTCCACAAGCAGAACGTCAACTCCGCCATCCAATAGCCCCCGCGCCTGATCGTAATAACCGGCCGCCACTTCATCGAAGGTCGCTCCCCGCGCCGCCGGATTGTTCACGTCGGTCGAAATCGATGAGGTCTTGTTCGTCGGCCCCAAGGCTCCAGCCACAAAGCAGACGCGGCCCGGTTGCGCGGCCATGACGGCATCGGCAGCGCGACGCGCGCACTGCGCGGCGGCGACATTAATTTCATAGGCAAGGTCGGAGAGCCCGTAATCGGCCAGCGATAGCGCCTGGGCATTGAAGGTGTTGGTTTCGATGATATCGGCGCCGGCTTCGAGGTACTCGCGATGGATGGCTTCGACCACGTCGGGACGCGTCAGCGCCAGCAGATCGTGCAAACCCTTCAAATCCTTAGGCCATTGCCGGAAGCGTTCGCCGCGATAATCGCTTTCGGCGAGGCCTCGCTGCTGGATCATGGTTCCCATGGCGCCATCGATGATGACGAGGCGCTGTCGAAGCAGTTGTTCGAGCGGATGCAAAGAATTCAGGTGATCACTCATGCGCATTCAATCCGCCGGAATAGTTACACCAGCGCGTTGCAAAGGTAAATATCAATCTATCCTGATTTGAGGATATCTTAGTTTCACGCCGATGGCTTCGAGCGTTGCCGCGCGCTATGGCCCGGCCTGAATCGACGCCGAAAAGAGGTTGCCCGCGTCCGATTCGCGGTTACCATCCGCGCCGATGAATCGTCGCGCCTCGTTGATTTTCGGCATTGTTGCCCTCTGCTTTTTTCTCTCGGGAATGGCTGGATTGGTTTACCAGATCGTTTGGACCCGTTACTTGTCGCTGTTCCTCGGCCATACCAGTTACGCGGTGGTGGCCGTGCTCGTCGCGTTCATGGGTGGACTGGCTCTGGGCAACGCCTGGCTGGGAGCCAAAGCCGATTTCTCGAAGCGTCCGCTGGCGTTTTATGGCTGGCTCGAAATCATCATCGGCCTCTACGCCCTGCTCTTCCCATTTTATTACACTTTCTGCGAAGATCTTTACGTGGTGCTGGCGCGCGCGTTGGGGTCGAACAGCGGCATGCTGCTCGTTCTGAAATTCTTCTTCAGCCTGATTACCATTCTCCTCCCGACGGTGATGATGGGGGCGACCTTCCCCGTGTTGACGAAGTTTGTGACGCGATCGCTGGGTGAATTGCGCGAGAAGGTGGCGGCGCTTTACGCGATCAACAGCACCGGCGCGGTGTTTGGCTGTTGGGTGGCGGATTTCTGGTGGGTGCCCGCGGTCGGCCTTGAATCGACCGTTTGGGCCGGCGCCGCTATCAACCTGCTCGTGGGCGTCGTTTCGCTGGCGGTGAGCAATCGCATCATGGAAGGCGAAACGCCGCCGCCGGAGGAAACGAAACCGGAGGAACACCTCGAACAATTCAGTGCCACGGAATTGCGCCTGGCTATGGTCGGCATTGGCATCTCCGGTTTTGTGGCGATGCTTTATGAAGTCATTTGGACGCGGATTTTGGCGCTGGCGCTCGGTTCCAGCACGCACGCGTTTTCCATCATGCTCATGACGTTCATCACCGGCATCGCCATTGGCGCCTGGATTATTTACCGATGGAAGCGGCTCAAGAACACTTTGCAGGCGTTTGCCTGGGCCGAGATTGCCCTCGCCATGACGCTGTTTGTGTCGATGTACATTTACGATTTGCTGCCCTATTGGTTTAACAAAATGGCGTCGATGCTGGTGCGGACGGATAACGCCTATCCACTTTATGAGTTGTTTCAGATGCTGATTTGCGCGGCGGTGATGTTGATTCCGACGATTTGTTTGGGCATGACTTTGCCGCTGGTCAGCCGCATTGCCACCGCGGAATTGGCCCGGACCGGCCGGTCGGTGGGCAAGGTCTTTGCGGTGAACACGCTCGGGACGGTGCTTGGGGCGAGCGTGAGCGGGCTGGTGCTGTTGCCTTGGTTTGGATTGGCGCAAACGCTGGGCCTGGGAATTTTTTTGAATCTGCTGGTGGGCGCGATGGTTCTTTTGCGCAATTACGTTCCACGCCAGGCCCTATGGTTTGGGATCGGTCCGGTGCT
>JBFMDG010000733.1:0-3856 GCA_040754135.1 Verrucomicrobiota bacterium | reverse complement strand
ACATTGCAACGCCTCAATCAATTGAACGATCTCCAAAGCACCGCTCCCGCATCCAATGCTTTTCTCGATCGCTTGCAAGCGCTCGAAGAGAAAGTTGCCAGCGCCGAGACGAGGTTCGCTTCCATCCCATTGACCGCGCCAATTGATGGCATGGTTACGATGGTTTTTAAGCAGCCGGGAGAAAACGTTTTGGGCGGCGAGCCCATCGTGATGATTAGCGGAGCAGAATCCGAACGGATCGTGGGCTACTTGCGCCAGCCCTTCCCGATCGAGCCGGAAGTGGGGATGCCGGTGGAAGTGACAACCCGTTCCTCACGACGCCTGACCGGGCTGGCTCGCATCAGCCAGGTGGGAGCGCAACTTGAACCGATCACCAATTCGGTCGCCATGGTCCGGCCCGGAATGCTCGTCGATATGGGGTTACCCATTGAGATCACCCTGCCTCGAGAATTCAAAGTGCGTCCTGGAGAATTGGTGGACCTCATCGTCCGACCATAAGAACAGCCCTCCCTGCTTTGGGTTCGAGGTTTGATTTGAGTTTAGCTCAGGCCAAGGTGCGCACATTCAGGCTCAAGCGAAGCGCAACGAATCTTCGGCTCGCGTTCTGCAAGAGTTCGGCCGCCTGTTAAACTTTAAAGCAACGAGCTTGATTCGAGGGGCGGCTTATTCGGTGCGGACGTCTGAGGTGAGCTTCTTACCTTCCAAAGCTTTTTCCAACTGGGGATTGGCGGCATGCCCGGCGGCGATGGCTTTTTGATAATGCCAGCGTGCCAACTCGATGGAAGGTGGATTTTGGCTGGCGTAAATGACGGCCAAATTGTGATGTGCGCTGGCGTGACCAGGCATCAACTGAATGGCTCGACGGAGCGCGGTTTCCGCGGCTGCCCGATGACCTTTTTGGCCGAGGGTGATGCCGAGGTAATTGTGAGTTTCCGCGTTCTGCGGATCGATTGAGGCCGCGCGCGAGAGGATTTCCAAGGCCTCATCGAATTTTTCCTGACGAAAACGGATGATCCCCAACAGCGATAAACTTGGGCCGTCCTGAGAATCCAAAGCGAGCGCCTTTTGCAATGTGGCTTCGGCTTCGGCCAGCTTGCTTTGTTCGAGTTGAGCCGCGGCAAGGTTGCTCAACAGCAGCAGATTCTTTTCGTCATGTTTGAGCGCTTCGCTGTATTTTTGCTCCGCTTCCTCAAAGCGCCGGGCGGCAAAGGCGCGTTCAGCTTCGGT
The DNA here is from genome assembly GCA_040754135.1 of Verrucomicrobiota bacterium. Classification (GTDB taxonomy): domain Bacteria; phylum Verrucomicrobiota; class Verrucomicrobiia; order Limisphaerales; family SIBE01; genus JBFMDG01. Next base: position 2,629 of record JBFMDG010000733.1, on the reverse strand, counting down.
AATAAACGGACGCGCCGCTGAAGGGATTTCGCGGATATTTTTCCTGGCAGCTTTTGGGTCCACCTTCGCCACGGACACTTCCGACCCCTTTAGTAGAGCGAGTTCCTCAGGTGTATACGGCACTTTGCGCGCTTCCAAAATCTCCAAACGCGCCCGCAAAATCGAAACTTGGTTCGTCAGATATTCGAGTTGAATGTTTTCACCGCGGCTCCGGCTTTTTTGAGCTTCGGTCGTAAGTTCGGCGACTTTTCTCGCCAGGTCATCCCGCTCCTTTTCCAGTTTTTTGATCTGGTCCGTGTGGCCGTTTGATGCGATGGCTGTTTTGGATGGGGCGCTTTCCTTCGCCTGCCGGCCCTGTTGCTCGTTCAACTTTTTCAGTTCGTCTTTCAACGACGCAATTGTCAGTTCCTGTTTTTGCATTGTCGCTTTGGCGGCGGCGAGTTCGGCGTCCATTGCGCCTGGTGTTGAGCTGGAACGAGACCGGCCAGCTTCGGCGATTTGCTTCTTTAGATTATCGTTCTCGGCTCTCAGGGTTTTGATCTGGTCCGCTTCGGCCTGCGCTGCCTGGAGCCGTTTGTCCAGGGCGTTTTTCTCCTTCTGCAATGCCTGGAGCGCTGCTTCATTTTTCTCCAGTTTGTCTTTGGCATCCGCGAGTGCTTTACGCGTTTTTTCGAATTGTTCGGGGTCAACGGTCTTGGCCTTGCGCGATTGCTCGATCTCCACGTTGGCTTTCAAGAGGTCGCGCTCCTTCTCCAGCGCTTTGATTCGTTCCTCCGCTTTTTGCAATTCACGGGCATCGATCACAGCTGGCTGGACTGAGAGTGCTTCCCGAAGTTTGTTCTCGAGAACTGTTCTATCCGCTTGCAGCTTTTGGACCTCTTGCATCAAGGCTCGAATTTGACCTTCATACTCCGCAGGCGGCGTCGAGCGAGCGGGAGTTAAAGTCGTTCCTGGGGAAGAAACTCCAACCTGAGGCTGCGGCATGGGCCCGAGCTGCTTTTCGAGAGCGGCGAGTTTTTCTTCGACGTAGCGCAACCGGAACTGGATGACCTTGTCGTTCCATTGCGGATGGGACGCGTGAAGTTTTTTCAGAATCGCTTGGGCTTCCAGCAAACGACCGCGCGCGAGAGCTCCTTCGCCACCGGCTAATTGTTGGTCGGCTTGTTGAATCAAGTTGTAAGCCTGCACATAATTTTCGTCGGGGCTTTGCGCGAAGGTTCCCCAAAACAACGCCATGGCACCGAACGCGGTCAAAATCAAAATCCGTTTCATGCAGTGCATGGTAATGGAAGGCAGTCGGGCTTGGCAACGATTAGTGGAATGCCAGTGAATGCCAGTGCGTTCTGTGCCGTGAGCGAGGTGACAGAACTGAATTGAAGGTCGCGAACGGTTTCGTCCCAAAAACGATTTTGGGAAAAGGTGAGACTCGTGGACTCGTGCCGGCCCGTTGACACTGGCCGAAGCCGTATGCTACTTTTCGCGCGCCTGAACGTTACAGTATGAGTTCCTACCTGAATCAACAGGTGCTGGTGCTTAACCGTTTGTGGCAGGCGGTTAATGTGTGCTCAGCACGTCGGGCTCTCACGCTTCTGTTTGAGGGCCACGCTCAAGTTGTCTTCAGCGCCAGCGACGGGGCTTTCCAAACGTTCAACTTTAATGAATGGCGTGATTTCTCGGATCAAGAGCCTCATGCCGAGAGCATTCGCACCGTCTCCTTTCGGATTCGGTTGCCACGCATTATTCTCCTGGTGCTCTTCGATCGATTGCCGAAAAAAGAAGTGAAGTTCACCCGGCATAACATCTTTGAGCGTGACCAAAATACGTGTCAGTACTGCGGCAAAGTATTCGACCGAAAAGACCTGAATCTCGATCACGTCATCCCACGTGATCGGGGCGGACCGACTTCCTGGGAAAACATTGTCTGCTCGTGCATTCAGTGCAATACGCGCAAGGCCAATCGCACGCCGCAAGAAGCGCACATGCATCTCATTCGCAAACCGAAGCGTCCGAAGTGGCGTCCGTTCATCCAAGTGAACCTCGGCCTGAACTGCCACGATAGCTGGAAACACTTCCTCGATTTGGCGTATTGGAACGTGGAATTAGGCGAGGACGTCCGTTAGGCGAACTGCCAAAGGTTCGCGGATTCCCGTGTGCGTGTCCCATGCTCAATCAGGCGTGGCTCGATCGGGCCGCTTCGATCAGTTCCCAGAATTTTGGGTTTTCTTGAAGCGCCTCGTCTTCGCCCATTGGCAAACTACTGCGGAAACGAAAATCCTTCAGGGAATGCCGATTCAGAATGCGATGCACGATGATGCCGAGCTCGTGCCGTTCGAAATAAATTCGGTAATCCCCCAATCGAAAGCGGTGCAGAATTTTTCCGTTGCGCTCGAGTTTGCCGTAGCGTTCGAGATCAGTGCTGAGCACTTCCTGAGGTAAGCCGCGGAATTCTCCCAGGATATACAACTGAAGTTCCTTCGGCATCTTCGCGAGTTCCGAAGCGCTGATCGGATTAAAAATGATTTGAAACGGACGCATTTGGCCTCAGTTTCGGATTTCTCCGACCGAGATTCAAGTTTTTGCCGCTCGAAATCGGGAGTTTCCGGGAGGTTCCGGGTGTTTCATTGTTCAA
>JBFMDG010000732.1:0-3862 GCA_040754135.1 Verrucomicrobiota bacterium | reverse complement strand
CCGTCTATGGAAACAAGGGATCAACCGACCAACATGCTTATGTCCAGCAACTTAGAGATGGACTTCCTCATTTTTTTGTTACATTTATCGAGGTCTTGAAAGATCGTGGGAGTGCTTCGGTCGAGGTCGAGCCTGGCATCACTACCGGCGATTACCTTCAGGGTTTTCTTTTAGGTACCCGGCAAGCCTTGTTCGAAAACGGCCGGGAATCGATGACGATTACTATTCAGGATACGTCAGCCTTTTCGATTGGCGTTTTGATCGCCCTTTATGAGAGAGCGGTGGGATTGTACGCCTCGTTAATCGAGGTAAACGCTTATCACCAACCCGGAGTGGAGGCTGGAAAGAAGGCAGCAACTGCGATTCTGAAAAATCAATTGATGATCATCGATTTTTTATCGGCTCATCGCGGTGAATGGCATTCACTGGATGAAATTGTGTCGGGCGCAAGCACTCCGCCGGAGGTGACGTTGAAGATATGTGAGCATTTGGCTTCCAATCCAACTCGTGGTATTCGTAAGCGCTCAGCGAAGGATCGATTCAAGACCGAATTTCAATTGAGCTAAGCATGTTTGTTTACCCGAAATCATATGACATCATTGTATTAGGCGCAGGGCACGCCGGGGTTGAAGCCGCTTTGGCAGGAGCGCGCATGGGCTGTCAAACTCTGCTTTTGTCCATCAATGTGGATACCGTTGGCCAGATGTCTTGCAATCCGGCGATTGGCGGGCTTGCCAAAGGCCATCTCGTTAGAGAAATCGACGCTTTGGGTGGAGAGATGGGGAAATGCACAGACATGACGGGCCTGCAATTCCGCATGTTAAATCTGAAGAAAGGGCCGTCCGTGTGGGCTCCTCGAGCGCAATGCGACAAGAAGGCTTACCAGTATCGAATGAAATGGGTGTGTGAACGCGAGCCCAATCTGGATTTAAAGCAAGGTCAAGCCGTTAAGCTCCTCCACAAAGATGGGCAGGTTTATGGCGTGGAAACGTCGCTGGAAGTTCAATTTCTGGCCAAGGCCGTGATCGTTACCACCGGAACATTTTTGCGCGGGCTCATGCATATCGGCGCCAACCAACAATCCGGAGGCCGGGCCGGAGAGGCCGCGGCGATGAACTTGTCGGCTTCTTTGAAAGAGTTAGGGCTTGAGCTTGGTCGATTAAAAACAGGCACACCGCCTCGCTTGTTGCGGCGTTCGATCGATTTCTCGAAGACCGAAGTTCAACCTGGTGATGACCCTGTGCCTTACTTCACGTTTTGGAAGGACGACGTGTTCCACGTGGAACAAAACAAAACCGAGATCGACCCCGTTCCTAAATATCCTGCAGGCTCGATACTGGAACGGCTTAACGGCCAACTCCCCTGTCACATTACATACACCACCGATCGAACTGCCGAAATCATTCGGGCAAACCTTCATAAATCCCCAATGTATTCGGGAGTGATCGAGGGCGTGGGGCCCCGCTATTGCCCGTCCATCGAGGACAAAATAGTCAAATTCGCCGACAAAGAACGTCACCAGATTTTTCTCGAGCCCGAAGGCATCGCAACAGACGAAATCTACGTTAACGGCTTTTCCACATGCCTTCCTTTCGATGTGCAGGTCGGGCTTGTTCAAACGATTCAAGGGTGTGAGCAGGCGGAAATTCTCCGCCCAGCGTATGCGGTCGAGTATGATTTCGCTTTTCCCACCCAGCTTCAACCGTCGCTTGAAACCAAGTGCTGCCGTAGTCTCTTTCTCGCGGGACAGATCAATGGGACATCAGGCTACGAAGAGGCTGCAGCTCAAGGAATTATGGCGGGCATCAATGCAGCCCGACGTATCCAAGGCAATGACGCCCTCATCCTTCGGAGAGACCAAGCATATATCGGAGTGCTGATTGACGACCTGATCACAAAGGGCACAGTCGAGCCGTATCGCATGTTTACCTCCCGTGCGGAATACCGGCTGATTTTGCGACAAGACAATGCCGACTCCCGGCTGGCCGAAATAGGGCATGAAATCGGCCTGTTGAATCGTCGTAATTACCTGGCTTTCAAAGAGAAACAACGCGCGATCCACGAGGAGATCGAGCGTCTGGAAAGAACCCGATGCGGCTCGGTGACGCTTGCCCAACTGTTGAAACGTCCCGAAATGACTTACAGCGAATTGCCTTCGCGAAACGAGAGTCTTTCGGACGAAATCATTCAGCAGGTTGAGACGGAAGTGAAATATGCCGGCTACGTGCAAAGGCAGGAGCTTGAAGTCGCCAAATTTCGGGCGATGGAGGACAAGCAAATTCCTGGATGGCTGGATTACTCACAGATTCCAAGCTTGCGAACTGAGGCGCGACAAAAACTATCGAAGATCAGGCCTGCAACACTTGGGCAGGCATCGCGAATTTCGGGAGTGTCTCAAGCGGACCTTGCCCTGGTGATGGTCTGGATGAAAAAGGGGCCGTCGAGCACCGAGCGGAAAGCTGAGATCACGGCAGCAGATTAGTTTCTCGCAATCCCAGCGCGAGATAAACTCGGGTGTAATGTGCATCTATTGAGATTTAGAATTATTCCAAATATTGACAGCCTCACCCAGTTTAGTAGATTGCCCGGCATGAATTCGGTTGAAGCGAAAGCGCCCGATTTAAATGAGCGGCTGGCCACCAGCGGATTGCGGTTCACTCCGCAACGCCAGCACGTTTACGGTGTCCTCTTGCAAACGCGCGATCATCCCACCGCCGAAGAGGTTTTCATCCGCTCAAAAAAAATCATCCCCGACATTTCCCTGGCGACGGTTTACAACTGTCTTGATGCGCTTGTGAAATGCGGCCTCGTCCGCCAGGTGCATCACGAACGCGGGGCCACTCGCTATTGTCCCAACATGAGCGATCACGCGCACTTTTATTGCGACCAATGCGGGGCGGTTTTCGATGTCGATTTTCCCGCCCCGCGCGATAACCCTCGGCCGAATCTCCCCGCCGGCTTTCAGGTGCGGCGTTTGGACATCACTTTTCGCGGCGTCTGCTCAAAATGCGGCGCCCAGGAGTAAGGAATTATGAGCACAGCGACAGAAACCATTGAAGGTTTCGTAAAGCAGGAATACAAGTACGGCTTTTACACGGATGTGGAGACGGAAGCGATTCCGCCGGGACTCAATGAGGATATTATCAGGCTTATTTCTGAAAAGAAGCAGGAACCTTCATTTCTTTTGGAATGGCGCCTGAAGGCCTTCCGTCACTGGCAAACCCTGGAACCGCCGGACTGGGCCAAGGTGCATTATCCTCCCGTCAATTTTCAGGAGATCGTCTATTACTCCGCGCCAAAAAAACGGGGCGAGGGTCCTAAAAGCCTGGATGAAGTCGATCCAAAACTGCTCGAGACTTACGAAAAACTCGGCATTCCGCTGCGGGAACGCGAGCGGCTCGCCGGCGTGGCTGTGGACGCCGTGTTTGATAGCGTCTCCGTGGGGACGACCTTCAAGGAAAAACTCGCCGAAAAGGGCGTCATCTTCTGTTCGTTCTCCGAAGCGGTGCGGGAACATCCCGAGCTGGTCCGCAAATATCTCGGGTCCGTCGTGCCTTATACTGACAACTTTTATGCGGCGCTCAATTCCGCTGTATTCAGCGACGGATCTTTCTGTTTCATTCCCAAAGGCGTGCGCTGCCCAATGGAGCTCTCGACCTATTTTCGCATCAACGCCGCGGATACGGGCCAGTTCGAGCGCACGCTCATCGTCGCCGAAGAAAGCAGCTACGTCAGCTATTTGGAGGGCTGCACCGCGCCGATGCGCGACAAAAACCAGTTGCATGCCGCGGTCGTCGAGCTGGTGGCGCTGGATAATGCCGAGATCAAATACTCCACCGTGCAGAATTGGTATCCGGGCGAT